>CADCWC010000332.1 GCA_902806305.1 uncultured Thermoleophilia bacterium
CGTGGGGTCCGGCGGTCGCCACCTTACGCCTCGAACCACGCGTCCGGATCGCCCTCCTGGCGATCCTGAACGTCGCCGTGGTCGGCGGCGCCCTCCAGGTGCTCGCCCCGCTCCACCTCTCCGCGCGCGGCCTCGACACGGGCCAGATCGGCTGGACGTTCGCCGCGGCCGCCGCGTTCGGCGCGGCGGCCAACCTGGCCATGATCGCGGTGGCCAACCGACTCGATCGCGTCCGTCTCGCGTGGATCGTCTCGGCCGGGATGTGCGCCGGCGTCGCGACGCTGCTCGTCCGCCCGGCGGTCGCGCCGTACGTCGCCGTCGTGATCGCGGTGTTCATCCTGATCTCGATCGGCTACCAGCTCGCCTACCCGCTGTGCGCGGACGGCGCCGACCGGGCAGGCGTCGGACACGGCGTCGCGATGGGGGCGCTCAACACCGTCTGGGGCGCCGGCCAGCTGGCGAGTCCGGTCGCGGCCGGCCTGCTGGCCCATCAGGCGGGCGACACCGCCGCCTACGTCGCCGTCCTGCTCGTCGCCGGCGCTCTCGTGGCCGTGATGGTCGTCGGCGGTCGCGCGGACCGCACGCTCGAGGCGCCGACGTCGGGCTCGACGGGCTCCTAGAGTGCCGCGAGCAGCTTGGGCGCGACCTGCTTCTTGCGGCTCATGACCCCCGGCAGGTCGACGACGCCGTCATGCTCCCGGACGCCCATCGAGCGCTCGATCGGCGTCGGGTCGCCGGCCACGAGCAGCTCCGTGCCCCGCCGGACGATGTCCGTGACCATCAGCGCGTAGAGGGCGTAGCCGCGCTCGGCCGCGATCCGCTGCAGCGCCTCGAGCAGCTCCGCCTTGCGGTCCATCAGGCCCGGTCCGACCGTCTCGACCTGCGCCACGCAGATCACCCGTCCCGAGTCGGCCTCGTACTCCTTGGCGTCGAGCCGCACGATGTCGTCGGCCGAGAGCCGTGACACGTCCGAGGTCGCCTGGAACATCTCCGTCCCGAACGCCGTCGCGTCGAGCTCGACGAGCTCCTCCAGGTAGGCCACGACGCGCCGGTCGCGGTCCGTCGTGGTCGGCGAGGTGAGGATGACCGTGTCCGAGAGGGCGGCCGCCAGGAGCATCATCGCCGTCGCCCGCCGCGGCTCGCGTCCGTCACGGCGGAAGCGCTCCACGACCAGGGTGGCCGTCGAGCCGACCGGGTCGAACGTGGCCTTGACCGGCACCTTCGTCTCGATCGAGCCGATGTGGTGGTGGTCGAGGATCTCGACGATGTTCGCCTGCTCGATGCCCGGCACGCTCTGGGCCTGCTCGGCGTGGTCGACGAGGAGCACCTGACGCGGCTCCGGGTTCACGAGGTTCGAGCGGCTGACCACGGCGAGGGGCACGCGGCCGCCGTCGACCGCGATCGCGGCGCGGTAGTCGACGTCGAGGATCTGCTGCGTGACGTCGCTCAGCACGTCGTCGGCCGCGACCGTCAGCGGATCGCTGCTCATCACGGTGCCGCACGGCACCGACAGCTGGATCATCCGGGCGCTCACGTAGGAGTCGAGCGGCGAGCCGATCACGTTCACGTCGAGCTCGCCGGCGAGCTCGAGCAGCTCCTGGCCCGGACGCGAGCCGTTGCTCGTCACGAGCAGCCCGACGCCGAGCTCGAGCGCCCGTCGCTGCGCATCAGGTCGGTTGCCGACGACGACGATGTCGCCTGCGCCGACGAACTCGTCCATGTCCTCGACGTCCATCGAGATGACCCACAGGCGACCCGAGACCTGGCGGTTCTCGCCGATCAGCACCTCGCCGCCGAGCACGTCCCGGATGGCGTCGATCGAGGCCGGGCGCGCGGCGAAGTCGGAGGCGCGCTGCGACTCGCGGATGTACATCCGGGCCAGGTCGCCCTCCGTGATGACGCCGACGAGCGCGCCGTCGTCGTCGAGGACGGGCACCATGTCCAGCCCCTTCTCGGCCATCGCCAGACCGACCGAGCGGACCGGATCGGACGCCCGCGCCGTGACGATGCTCTGCTGCATCACGTCCCGGACCCGGAGGCGGATGTGCTCGAGCAGCTCGGGCACCGGCGCCCCGCTCCGCTCCAGCGCCCACGCGGTCTGGGCGTTGACCGGGCCGAGGCGGGCGGCGACGTAGCGGTTGTGGGGGTCGGTGCGGCCGCGGAGCTCGGCGTAGCCGATCGCCGACCCGATCGAGTCGAGGTCGGGGTTGCGATGTCCGGTCACGTAGACGAGTGCCACCCTGCTCCTTCCCCGCGCGGTCCGGCCCGTAGTCTCGCCGCCCCGCCGAGCCCGCGCGCCGGCGTCCCGCCGGTCGGCCGCCCGACGAGCCGAGCGCCCCTGACCGCGAAACGAGAGCGTCCAGGGGCGCCCGAGGGGCGTCGACCGCTCCACTAGGCTTCGGGGGAATGACTCCCGCCAAGCCACGCGTCGGCGTGTTCGTGACGCTCGCCGAGGCAGGCGGCGCCCAGACGTTCGTGACGTCCCTCCTGCCCGCGCTCGTCGAGCGCTACGACGTCTTCGTGGCGGCCCACGGCACGACCGGGCCCGTGGTCGAGCTGAGCCGCCGGCTCGGCGTCCCCTACGAGCATCTCCGGCAGCTCCGGCGCGACCTCGACCCGCTGCGAGACCCGCTCGCGACGGCCGAGATCGCCGCGCTCCTGCGGCGCCGTCGACCGGACCTGATCCAGATCAACTCCTCCAAGGCCGGCGTGATCGCGCGCGCGGCGGCCCGCTTCGCGCCGGGCGTGCGAACCGTCTTCACCGCCCACGGCTGGGCGTTCTCCGGCCGGGGCGGACGCAGCGGCGCGGTCTACACGGCCGCCGAGCGGGCGGCCGGGCGCATCTCCGACGCCATCGTCTGCGTGTCCCGGCACGACCTCTCGCTCGCGGTGGCGCGCCACGTCGGCACGCCCGCCACACGGCACGTCATCCAGAACGGGATCGCCGATCTCGCCGGCGTGCACCCCGTGCGGCCCGGCCCGCTGCGGATCGTCTCCGTCGCGCGGCTCCAGGAGCCGAAGGACCTGACGTCGCTGGTCGTCGCCGCCGCGACGCTCAAACGCACGGGGATCGACGTGCGCGTCGAGATCGTCGGCGAGGGCCCCGACCGACCGCTGATCGAGGCCGTCGTCGCCGAGCACGGGGCGCGGCGGTTCGTGCACCTGCTCGGGCACCGTGACGACGTCCCGGAGCTCCTGCAGGGCGCCGACGTGTTCGTGCTCTCGAGCCGCTGGGAGGGCCTTCCCTACTCCATCCTCGAGGCCATGGCCACGGGCCTCCCCGTCGTGGCGAGCGCCGTCGGCGGCGTGCCGGAGCTGGTCGCGGACGGCGTCACGGGCCACCTCGTCCGTCCGCAGGATCCGGGCGCGCTGGCCGCGGCACTGTCCGACCTCGCGGAGCGCCCGGACCGCGGGCGTGCGCTCGGCGCCGCCGGGCGCGACGTCGTCCGGCGACGCCACTCGGTCGAGGGCATGCAGGGCCGGTACGTCGCGCTGTTCGACGGGCTCCTGCGGCGCCACGCGGGATGACCGTGCCGACGTGGGCCCCACGGGCCGCGGCGCTCCTGCCGCTCGCCCTCCTCCCGCTGGTCGCGCTGGTGCTCGCCCGGACCGGCCGCTCGTACGAGCCCGCCGTGTGGTACCCGTGGGCGTTGCTCGTCCTGGCGCTGCCCGTGGTCGTCCTCCTCTCGGGTCGACGAGCCCCGCTCGGCCGCGTTCCCGCCGCCGGCCTCGCGCTGGCCGCGCTCTACGCCGGCTGGCAGTACCTGTCGATCGCCTGGGCCGACATCCCGGGCGCGGCGCTCCTCGAGGCGAACCGCTCGGCCGTCTACGCCGCCGCCGTCGGCGTCGTCGTGCTCCTCGTCGACACGCCCGCCAGGCGGCGCATGGCGGTCGTCGCCGTCTCGGCCGCGTCCGCGTTCCTCGCCCTCGGCTACGTCGTCCGGCTGCTCGACGCCGATGGCACCGCGAGCCTCTTCCTGTTCCAGCGCCTCGCGATGCCGATCGGCTACCCGAGCGCGACCGCCGCGTTCCTCCTGATCGGCCTCTGGCCCCTGGTCACGCTCAGCGTCGACCCCGAGGCGCCGCCCTGGCTGCGCGTCCTCGCGGGGGGCGGCGCGGCGCTCCTGCCCGCGACGGCGGTCCTGACCCAGTCGCGCGGCGGCCTGCTGTTCCTCGGCCTGAGCGCCGCCGTCTTCTTCGTCGCCTCACCGCTCCGCGCCCGCGCCACCGTCCCGATGCTGATCGGGCTGGGCGGCGCGGCGCTCACCTTCGACACGCTCGACCGCCCCTTCGGTGCCGAGTCGCCACAGGAGCTCGAGGCCGCGGCGCGTGATGCCGCGCAACGCATCCTCGCGCTCGGCGCCGTCGGCACCGTGGTCGCGCTCACCTGGACGCTCGTCGATCGCGCCGGTCTCGGGTCGGCGCGCGTGCGCGCGGCGGTCGGCCGCGGCGTCGTCGTGCTCGTGGCGGTCGCCGCGCTCGTGGCTGCTGCCGGTGCGCTGCGGGCCGACGCGCCGACGCGGGTCGCGGACTACTGGGAGACGTTCCGGAGCGGTGGCGAGGAGGAGGTGGAGGGAACGCGACTCTTCTCCAGCGCGGGCTCGAACCGCTACGACTTCTGGCGTGGCGCGCTGGTCGAGCTGCGTGAGCGGCCGCTGACCGGCTACGGGGCGGGCAACTTCGGGTGGCGCTACCTGCAGATCCGCGACAGCACGGAGTCGCCGACCAACGCCCACGGCGAGCTCTTCGAGGCTGCGGCCACGGGCGGCGTCCCGGGGCTCCTGCTCTACGGCGGCTCGATCGCCGCGGGTCGCTACGAGGGCGAGGACATCAGCATCCAGGAGGTCTTCGAGGCGGTCGGCAAGCACGCCGCGGGCACCATCACCCGTGAGCAGCTCAC
>CADCWC010000333.1:0-336 GCA_902806305.1 uncultured Thermoleophilia bacterium
GCGATCAAGCGCCTGATCGGGCGCACCTTCGAAGACCCCATGACCAAGAAGGACATGGGTCTCGTCCCCTACCAGATCATCCGGGGCGGCAACGGCGACGCCTGGGTCGAGGCCGACGGCAAGCAGTATTCGCCGTCCCAGATCTCGGCCTTCACCCTGCAGAAGATGAAGGAGACCGCGGAGGCCTATCTCGGCCAGCCGGTCACGCAGGCCGTCATCACGGTTCCCGCCTACTTCAACGACGCCCAGCGCCAGGCCACCAAGGACGCCGGCAAGATCGCGGGCCTCGAGGTGCTGCGCATCATCAACGAGCCTACCGCGGCGGCGCTCTCCTAC
>CADCWC010000333.1:346-4888 GCA_902806305.1 uncultured Thermoleophilia bacterium
CCATTGCGGTCTACGACCTCGGCGGCGGCACCTTCGACGTGTCGATCCTCGAGATCGGCGACGGCGTGTTCGAGGTGAAGTCCACGAACGGCGACACGTTCCTGGGCGGTGAGGACTTCGACATGCGCCTCGTCGAGTACCTCGCGGCCGAGTTCAAGAAGGAGCAGGGCATCGACCTCACGAAGGACAAGCTCGCCCTCCAGCGCCTCAAGGAGGCGGCCGAGAAGGCCAAGATCGAGCTCTCCTCCGCGAGCCAGACCGAGATCAACCTGCCCTACATCACGGCCGACGCGTCGGGGCCGAAGCATCTGACCCTGAAGCTGTCCCGCGCCAAGTTCGAGTCGCTCGTGGACGACCTCGTCCAGAAGACGATCGAGCCCTGCCGCAAGGCCCTCAAGGACGCCGGCCTCTCGGCCGGCCAGATCGACGAGGTCGTGCTCGTCGGCGGCATGACCCGCATGCCGAAGATCCAGGAGGTCGTGAAGTCGTTCTTCGGCAAGGAGCCCCACAAGGGCGTCAACCCGGACGAGGTCGTCGCCATCGGCGCCGCGATCCAGGCCGGCGTGCTGGGCGGTGAGGTCAAGGACGTCCTGCTCCTGGACGTCACGCCGCTCTCGCTCGGCATCGAGACGCTCGGCGGGGTCATGACCCGGCTGATCGATCGGAACACGACCATCCCGACGTCCAAGTCGCAGGTCTTCTCGACCGCGTCGGACAACCAGAACCAGGTCGAGATCCACGTGCTCCAGGGCGAGCGTGACTTCGCCCAGGACAACAAGACGCTCGGCCGGTTCATCCTCGACGGGATCCCGCCGGCCCCCCGCGGCATCCCCCAGATCGAGGTCACGTTCGACATCGACGCGAACGGCATCCTCGACGTGCGGGCCAAGGACCGGGCGACGAGCAAGGAGCAGACGGTGCGCATCACCGCCAGCTCGATGCTCGACAAGTCGGCCGTGGACCAGATGGTCCGCGACGCGGAGATGCACGCCGAGGAGGATCGGAAGCGGCGCGAGGAGGTCGAGACGCGCAACCAGGCCGAGGCGCTTGCCTTCCAGGCCGAGCGCGCGATCCGCGACCTTGGCGACAAGGTCTCGGCCGAGGACCGGGCGACCGTGGAGAACCAGGTGTCCGCGCTCCGCGAGACGCTCAAGGGCTCCGATGCGGACGCGATCCGGAGCGGGATGACGACCCTCGCCGAGACGCTCAACCGGGTCTCGACGGCCGCGTACCAGGCGTCGGCCTCCGAGGCGGGCGCGAACGGCAACGGATCCGGCGACGGGTACGGGGCCGAGGAGCCGCAGCCGGCGGGTGCCGCGACCGGCGGTGGCGCCGACGACACGGTCGAGGGCGAGTACAAGGAGGTCTGACCCCGGTCAGGGCTTCGATCACAAAGGCCGCGGGCAGTGCCCGCGGCCTTCTTCTGTGCCGTCCGGCCTGCGGCCGGCTCAGCCCGGCGCGGGGTGCAGCTCCGCCGCCCGGCGGCTCGCCCGGTTCTCGATCCACTGGATCAGCCCGATGAGGATGATCCCGCCCGCGATCGTGAAGCCGAGCGCGATCCGGTTGACGAGCACGAAGAGGTCGTTGAACGCGTCGGGCGCGTCGAAGACGACCCGGCTGGCCGTCCTCGCCAGCCGCGGCACCACGACCCCGCCTACGAGCGGGAACCACGCGGCGGCGATCAGCGCGTCCGCCTGTGCGCCCGGCTCGAGCCGGTTCATCACGTCGCGCAGGATCGACGGCACGCGGTACAGGTTCACGACGGGCACGACCGACTCGAAGATCGCCACGCGCGGGGTCGCCCGCGGCCAGCCGAGGCCGAGTGCCGGGATGTTGTCCACCACGCGGCTCAGCCAGGCGGCCCAGGCGAGGATCGCCGCCCCACCCGCCACGATGCCGCCGAGACCCATGATCAGGAGCGTCGTCGATCCCTCCGCCGCTGCCGGTGCGCCGTCGACGACGCGGCCGACCAGGTCAGCGCCAAGCACCTCGCCCGCGACGAGCGCCAGGAGCGCGACGACGATCAGGACCTGGGCGAGGAACGCCCGATCGTCGGAGGCGCGGTATTCGCCGACCGGCGCCTCTCCGGCCGTGTCGCGGCTGCCGGCGCCGGCGACCACCAGCTGATCGAGGTCGGCCTGGGCGAGCGCCTGCGGCGTGTTGCAGCTGTAGCAGCGCGACGCGCGCGGCTGGTTGACGGAGCGGCACTTGCGGCAGACCCACGGCTCGGCCGGCATGGGCTCCTCGAGTGACGGGTTCGAGTCGCGGCCGAGGGTACCAGCCGATGCAAGCCCGGAGATGCCATACGGTTGGTGGCGGGGCGGGTGTCCGGGCGGGGGCCGCCGCCATCCCGGTGATCGCTAGACTCCCGCGCGTGGCACCCCCCGGCCCCCCGAGAACGACCGAGCCCGCGTGACCCTGCGCGGCCGCCGCCTGGGCGACCGACGCGTCCGCGTGGAGCGCGTCCGGCCGCAGGAGTACCAGGTCCGGCCGCAGCGCCGGGTGCGGCGGCCGCCGTCCCCGTGGCTCGTCCTGATCGTCGGGTTCGCGGCGCTGGTCGCGATCGGAACGGTCCTGCTCCTGCTCCCCATCGCAACGGCGCCGGGTCGCGCGACCGGTCCCCTGACTGCGCTCTTCACCGCAACGTCGGCCGTGTGCGTGACGGGCCTCGTCGTCGTCGACACGGCAGCGCACTGGACGCCCTTCGGCCACGTCGTGATCCTCGCCCTGGTCCAGGTCGGCGGCTTCGGCTTCATGACCGGCTCGACGCTCATCCTCCTGCTGCTGGTCGGCCGCCGGACCGGCCTGCGTGACCGCCTGCTCGTGCAGGCCTCGACCGGGGCCGAGCTCGGAAGCGTGACGTCCCTGGTCCGACGCGTCGCCATCTTCACCGCGTTGGCGGAGGTCGCTGGTGCCGTCCTGCTCGCCGCCGCGTTCCTCGCCCGCGGCATCGAGGCTCCCCAGGCCGCGTGGTGGGGCGTGTTTCACGCGGTCTCGGCCTTCAACAACGCCGGGTTCGATCTCGTCGGCGAGTTCCGGAGTCTGACGCCGTTCGCCGCCGACCCCCTCGTCCTCGTTCCGATCGGCCTGCTGATCTTGCTCGGCGGGACAGGCTTCGCGATCGTCGGCGACGTCGTCGGCAAGCGAGGATGGAACCGGCTGGCGCTCGAGACGAAGATCGTGCTGCTCGCGACGGTCGCGCTGATCGTGACTGGTGCTGTCTCGATCGCGATCTTCGAGTGGGAGAACCCGGCGACGCTGGGCGCGATGCCCGTCGCTCAGCGCCCTCTCAACGCCCTCTTCGAATCCGTGACGCTGCGCACGGCCGGGTTCAGCGCCCTTCCGACGGGCCAGCTGGCCGAGGCCTCGCTGTTCGTGGTCATGGCGCTGATGTTCATCGGTGGCGCCTCCGGATCGACCGCCGGCGGGATCAAGGTGAACACGTTCAGCATCCTGCTCGTCGCCATCATCTCCACGGCGCGCGGACGGCCGTCAGCCGAGGCGTTCGGTCGGCGCATCCCGCACCTCCTCATCTATCGCGCGCTGTCCGTCGCGCTCCTCTCGATCGCCGTGCTGTTCCTCGTCGCCCTCGGGCTCGAGCTGACAGCCGGCGGCACGTTCGTCCAGGTGCTCTTCGAGGCCGTCTCGGCCGTCGGCACCGTTGGTGCCTCGACGGGCATCACCCCCGAGCTCCCCGACCCGGGCAAGCTGCTCCTGGCCGCGGCGATGTTCGTCGGGCGCCTGGGAACCCTCACGCTCGTCCTCGCGCTCACCGCACGGCAGCGCCCGACGTCCCACCGGCCGGCCGTCGAGTCGATCCGCATCGGATGATGAGGGAGCACGCGCCGGCCCACGATCACCAGTACCGGGAGACATGATGAAGCACTCCGTTCTCGTGATCGGCCTCGGCCGATTCGGCACTGCCGCCGTGCGCGAGCTGATGCGCCTCGGGCACGAGGTGCTCGCGGTCGACAGCGACGAGAACCTCGTGAACGACATTGCGCCGGACGTGACCCACGCCGTCCAGCTCGACGCGAGCGACGTCGAGGCGCTGAAGGGCATCGGCGCCGGCGAGTTCGAGCACGCGATCGTCGCCATCAGCAGCCGGACCGAGCCGAGCATCTTCGCCACCATGGCCCTCAAGCAGCTCGGCGTGCGGAACGTCCTCGCCAAGGCGGGGTCGAGCCTCCACGGCGAGATCCTCGAGCGGGTCGGGGCCGACCGTGTCATCTTCCCGGAGCGCGAGATGGGGGCTCGCGTGGCGCACGTCTTCGCGCATCCGAGCGTCGTCGACTACATCGACATCGCGCCGGGCTTCGGGATCGTGCTGCTGCGCCCGCCGGCCTCGTTCGTCGGCCAATCCCTGGCCGAGCTCAACCTCGCCCAGCGCCTCCAGCTCACGCCGATCGGGCTTCGCCGGGGCGAGAAGGTCGTCGTGAACCCGCATCGCGACGAGCGCATCCAGGAGACCGATCGGCTGATCCTGCTCGGCCGCGACGAGGGGCTCGAGCAATTCGAGGCGTAGTCGCGCCCTTCAGCGCC
>CADCWC010000334.1 GCA_902806305.1 uncultured Thermoleophilia bacterium
CCCGGGATGACCTGCAGGAGTTGGCCGCCGAGCTGCTGGCCCCCGAGGCCCTGTCCGCCGTCGGGATCGGCGGCGACCAGGACCGCTTCCGCGCCGCGCTGGAACCTGTCGCGCCGGCGCTCGCCGAGGCGCTTCCCGCCTGACGCAGCGGCGGAGGCGCCCGGTTAGCGGCGCGCCCGCATGGGAACGCGTTGCCCCATGGCGCAGTTGGAACGACACGGGCACACCCCCGAGACCTCGACGATGGCGACGGTCAAGCGGGTGGTGCGGGAGTTCAAGGAGGACAACACCACCGACTGGGCGGCCGCCCTGACGTACTACGGCCTCCTGTCGCTGTTCCCGGCGCTCATCGCGATGGTGTCGATCGTCGGCCTCGTCGGCGATCCGCGGACGACCACGGACACGCTCCTGGACATCGTGGCCCAGCTCGGGCCCGAGACGGGCGTGCAGACGTTCCGCGAGCCGATCGAGGCCGTCACGAACAACCGCTCCGGCGCCGGCATCGGCCTCGTGGTCGGCATCGCGCTGGCCCTCAACGCCGCCTCGAACTACGTCGGCGCGTTCATGCGCGCGTCCAACCAGCAGTACGAGGTCGACGAGGGGCGCCCGTTCTGGAAGCTGCGCCCGCTGCAGATCGGCGTGACGCTCCTGTGCCTCATCCTCGTGGCGATCACCGCCACGGCGATCGTGGCCACGGGCCCCGTCGCGGAGGCCGTGGGCAACGCGATCGGGCTCGGCTCGACCGCGATCGACATCTGGCAGATCGCCAAGTGGCCGTTCCTCATCGTCATCGTGGCGCTGCTCATCTCGATCCTCTACTACGCCGCCCCGAACGCGAAGATCGACGGCTTCAAGTTCGTCACCGTCGGGTCGGCCGTGGCCATCGGGTTCTGGCTCATCGCCTCGCTCCTCTTCGCCCTCTACGTCGCGAACTTCGGCTCGTACAACAAGACGTACGGCACGCTCGGCGGCGTCGTCGGCTTCCTCGTCTGGGTGTGGATCACGAACATCGCGATCCTGCTCGGCAACAAGGTCAACGCCGAGCGCGAGCGCACCAAGCAGCTCGCGGCCGGCGACCACCGCGCCGAGGAGGAGATCCAGCTCCCCGAGCGCGACGCCCCGAAGCTCGAGAAGCGCCCGAAGACCGCGTAGTGGGGCCGGGCGGGCGCCGTCCCCGGCGCGCTCGGTAGGTTCCGGCGCGTGATCCGCGTGGGCGTGGCCGGGGCCGCCGGCCGGATGGGGCAGGCGACGTGCGCAGCGGTCGACGCGGCGGACGACCTCGAGCTCGCGGCGCGAATCGACCCGGCCCTCGACCTGACGCTCGCCGATGCGCTGTCCGGGCTGGACGTGGTCGTCGACTTCACACGGCCCGACACCGCGCTGGACAACGCGCGGGCGTGCGTGCGAGCGGGCGTCCACGTGGTCGTCGGCACGACGGGGTGGGACGTCGAGGCGCTGCGCGGCGAGGAGGGCGCGAACGTCTTCGTGGCCCCGAACTTCGCGATCGGAGCGGTGCTGATGATGCGCTTCGCCGCGGAGGCCTCGCGGCACATGGCGCGGGCGGAGATCGTCGAGCTGCACCACGACCGCAAGCTCGACGCCCCGAGCGGCACCGCGGCGCGGACGGCGCAGCTCATGGAGGGCGACGTGCCGATCCACTCCGTCCGGCTTCCCGGCCTCGTCGCCCACCAGGAGGTCATCCTCGGCGACGTCGGGCAGACCCTGACGATCCGCCACGACTCCATCGCCCGCGAGTCCTTCATGCCCGGGGTGCTGCTCGCGGTCCGCCGGGTCGGTGGCCTGGCCGAGAGCCCGCTCGTGGGCCTCGAGCACCTCCTGTGATCCGCCTGGCGGCGCCCGAGGACGCGGGGGCGATCGCCGGCGTGCAGGTGCGGGCGTGGTGGCAGGCCTACGCCGACCACGTCGACGCGACGCTCTTCGCCTCCCAGGACGAGCGCACCGAGCGCTGGCGGGCGATGCTCGCCGCGGGCGAGGGGCCCGTGCTCGTGTGGGACCTGGACGGGCTGCTCGGCGGGTTCTGCGCCGTGGGACCGTCGAAGGACCCCGAGGACCCACCGGTCGGGGAGGTCCACGCGCTGTACGTGGATCCGCCCGCCCAGCGCGCCGGCGTGGGCTCGGCGCTGCTGGGCGCGGGGGAGGGCACGCTGGCCGACGAGCTCGGCTTCGGCGAAGCGGTGCTGTGGGTCCTGGCGGCCAACGCGGCCGGGCGCGCCTTCTACGAGCACAAGGGCTGGGCCCCCGACGGAGGCGCGCGGGAGCACCCCTGGGGGCCTCATGTCCGCTACCGCCGCGCGCTGCGGTGAGCGGGCGCCCCGCATGAGCGTGCTCGTGGCGGTGACCGACCACGCCGCCGAGCGCTTCCGCCAGCGCGTCGGCTCGCGCACGGGGGCGGTGGACGTCAAGCCGGAGATCGTCGGCCGCGTCGCCCGGGCGTGGGACGCAGGGCGCTGGACCGAGGAGCCGCCGCCCGGAGCGGAGGGCTCGCGCGGATCGGTGTACGTGTCCGACCTCGTCGACCGCGGCGTCGTCTTCGTCTGCCGCCTGGACCGCGCGTCCTCCGAGCTGCTCGTGGTCACGCTGTGGCAGTCCGGCGACGCCCCCGGCGGGCCCCGCGTGCCGCGGAGGTTCACGGACGCCCTGCGCGACACGGACCGCGCCGTGGCCGACAAGCGCCCCGAGCGGGACGGATGACACCGGCGACGGCGGGGGCGGCGGCGGGCCGCCGCCCTCAGCGCTCCAGGGCGCGCTCCATGGCGTCGGTGAAGGCCTCGAACACGGCGGCCGACGGCGGCGTCACCTGCGTCAGCAGCACCGCGGACGCGCGGCGCTCGGGCCACGACCACCACAGCGTGCCCAGTCCTCCGGCCCATCCGTAGCGGGACAGGCGGAGGGCCGGCGTGTTCGCGGGCGTGACCACCTGCACGCCGTAGCCCCAGCCGCCCTCGCGCAGGAACGCCCGTGCCGACGGCCCGCGGCGCTGGGCGGCGGTGAGGTGATCGGTGGTCATCTCCCGCACGGACCGCTCGCTCAGGACGCCACCGCCGCCGTCGAGCAGCGCGGCCGCGAACCGCAGGAGGTCGCTCGCGGTCGAGACGAGCCCGCCGCGGAGGTCCGCGAAGGCCGGCGCCGTCGACCAGCGGCTGCCCGCGTCGTCGTCGAACACGGTCAGGCCCGCGTCCTGCCGCGCAAAGCACGGCGCCAGCCGGCCGGCGGGGGCGACGAAGCCGGTGTCGGGCATGCCGAGCGGGCCCAGCAGCTCCTCCCGCAGGAGGGCGTCGAGCGGACGGCCGGCGGCGCGGGCGAGCACGACGCCCAGCACCCCGTACGCCAGGTCGTAGCGCCAGGCCGTGCCGGGCTGCTCGAGCAGCGGCAGCCTCGCGAACCGGGCGATCCACGCGTCCGCCGTCAGCGGGACGGAGGGATCGGGAGGGCCGATGCCGAGCCCGGCCCCCGCGGCCGCGCGCACCGCCGGAGCATCGGCCTCGACCGCGAACCCGAACCCGAGGCGCATGGTGAGCAGGTCGTCGACGGTGACGGGCCGGTCGGCGGGGACCGTGTCGTCCAGTGGCCCGTCGATGCGGCGCAGGACGCGCCGGCCGGCGAGCTCCGGGACGAAGCGCTCGACGGGGTCGGCGAGCGCGAGCGTGCCCCGCTCGGCGAGGACGAGGGCGAGCGCCGCCGCGAGCGGCTTGGTGTTCGAGCTGATCCGGACGACCGCGTCGGCGGCCAGCGGGCGTCCGCCGTCCGGTCGCGTGGCGCCCAGGGCGTCCAGCGACACGTCCCCGTCGCGCAGCACGCCGACCACCGCGCCGGGGACCTCGCCGGCGTCGACGTGGGGACGAAGGGCGTCGGCCAGCGTCGCGGCGGTCACCGCGGCACTGTCCCACGGCGGGCCGTCAGAGAGCACGGCGCAGGACGTGGTGCGGGCGCCCGTACGCGATCCGCTCGCCGTCGGGGCGGAAGCCGAGCTTCTCCAGGACGCGGACGGAGGCGGGGTGGCGGACGTCGACCACCCCGACGACCTCGCGCAGGCCCAGCTCGCGCGCCTCGGCCAGGCACAGCTCCCCGGCCTCCGTGGCGTAGCCCCGGCCCCAGGCGGCGCGGGCGAGCGTGTAGCCGAGCTCCACCTCGCCGCGGACGGTGCGCTCCAGGCCCGCATCGCCGACGAGGGCGCCCGTGGCGCGCTCCTCCACGGCCCAGAAGCCGAACCCGCGCTGGACCTGGTGGGCGGCGTAGGCCTCGAGCAGCGCCTGCGTGGCCGCCAGGTCCCGCAGGGGGCCGTCGCCGACGTGGCGCATGACCTCCGGGTCGCCGTAGATGAGCTCGTGGGCCGCCGGAGCGTCGGCGGGGGTGAACGCCCGCAGGACCAGTCGCGCGCCGGCGCGGGGGATGGTCACGAGACCAGCTCGCGCAGCGCCGTGAACCGCCGGCGGGAGTCCGTGCGGGCGAGCGCGTGCCCGATGGCCTCGGGCTCGCCGACGAGGACCGCGGCGCGCTGGGCGCGCGTGACGCCCGTGTAGAGCAGGTTGCGCGTGAGCATGATCCGGTGCGCGCGGTGCAGCGGGAGCACGACGACCGGCATCTGGCTGCCCTGCGCCTTGTGGACCGAGATCGCGTGGGCCAGGCGCAGCGTCTCGGTCTCGCGCGTGTCCAGGCGGACCCGGCGGCCGTCGTCGCCGGCGAAGATGACCTGGTCGCGCTCGGCGTCGTGGGAGACCAGGACGCCCAGCTCGCCGTTCATGAGCTCGCGCTCGTGGTTGTTGACGACCTGCATGACGCGGTCGCCGAGCCGCAGGCCCGTCCCGGGGACGGCCCTGCCATCCGGGTTCAGCCGCGCGCGCAGGGCCTCGTTGAACGCGTCG
>CADCWC010000335.1 GCA_902806305.1 uncultured Thermoleophilia bacterium
CTTCTGGGTCTTGGCCCATTGCACGTCCTCCTTCACGGTTTCGATGGTCTGCTCAGGAGCGGGGTTGACGTCCTTGAGCTCGTTCTTGCCCTTCAGCGCCAGGGCGCCGGCGACAGCCGCCCACAGCACGGTCACGATGAGCGCGGCGATCCACGTCTTCATGAACGTGTCGAGCAGGAAGATGAGGGTCAGGGTGAGGGCGATGAGGGCCATGAGACCCGCGATGCCACCGCCGCCCAGCAGTCCGACGCCCGTGCCGGCCTGCTTGCCCTTCTGCGTCATCTCGGCCTTGGCGAGCTCGAGCTCCATCTTGACGAGCGTCGTCGTCTCGTTGGAGAGCCGCTTGAGCAGCTCGCCGATGGGCTCGTCGCGCAGGTCGTGCCCGCGGCTCTCGACCTGGCCGGAGGCACCGCCCGTGGGGGCGGTGTCCGACAGGTCCATCGCCCGCGAGCCGCCCTGGCCTGAGCCGGGGGTGCCGGGGGTCGACATCAGAGCCCGCGCTCCGGGGTGCGGGGTACGACGCCGGCGGCCAGCGTCGCCTCGCCCGGCTCGTCGCCGATACGGCCCGTCGTGCCGGTGCTCGGCACGGTCGGGATCGGCGTGGTCCCGGCGAGGTCGCCCGTGGCGGGGGACGTGGTGGCGGGGATCGACGGCCGCGACGAGTAGTCGTACGGCTGCGTGGTCCCGGCGGGGCCGCCGCTCGGCGGGCGGTAGTCCGGGCTGGACTGGTAGCGCTGGGAGCTCGAGGCCTTGAGGAAGCGCGAGGCGGCGAAGCCGAGGACGAAGCCACCGAGGGTGATCGCCATGGGCTGCTTGCGCCCGATGCGCTCCAGGTCGCTGAGGAACTGGTCGCTGTCGCCGTTCTTGAGGTAGTTGCCCACCTGCTCGATGCGGTCGGCGACCGTCTCGGCGAGCTGCGCAGGCTTGTCCTTGCCCTGCGAGCGGAGCTGCTCGGCGACCGAGCGAGCGTCCTGAGCGGTCGAGGTGACCTGCTCGCCGGCCTGCGTCGAGCGCTGGTCGATCTGCGCGGCCGCGCGGCCCTTGGCCTGGCCGGCCACCTGCGTGGCCTGCTCCTTCGCCTGTCCGGCCGCCTGCTGCGCCTGGCCCTTCACCTGGCTCGCGGCCCCTTGGGCCTGATCTGCTGCGGTCGTGGTCATGCTCTCTGGAGTCCCCGATGCGCAGTCCCTGAAACGGGCCGGGCGCGGAAAATCAAGCCCGAACCGGGGGTTTGGAGCCGGGTGAGGTGGTCTCGGACTACGCCGCGCCGGCTGCAGCGGCCTCCCGGGCGAGCGCTCCTGCGCCATCCGTCCACGGTTCCCCGTGACCCATGAGCACGGTCCCGGCGCCCGTGGCCGCCAGCCGGTCGAGGCTGGCCAGCGCGCGGGCGCTGTCGGCGGTGGCGGCGCGCGCCACGAGCCGCGGGCCCCGGCGGCCCGTGTAGGGATCGAGCGTCACAACGGCGTCGCCCGCGAGCAGGACGCCGCGCTCGGCGAGGTGCAGCGCGCAGTGGCCGTCCGTGTGTCCGGGGGTGGCGACGACCTGCGGGCTGCCGGGAACCGGCAGCGTGTCGCCGTCGTCGTAGAGCTGGACCTCGGCGAGCGGCGGCGGGAAGAACGCGCGGGCCCGCAGCAGCCGGGCGACGATCGGCATCGCCGGCGGGCGCGGCAGGTACCACAGGCGCGAGCGCTCGTGGGCGTAGCTCATAGGGGCGAAGGCGAGCGTCTCGTCGGCGCGGTGCACGTACACCGGCACGCCGGTGGCGCGGCGCAGGAGCTCGGCGAAGCCGACGTGGTCGAAGTGCGCGTGGGTGAGGACGACCGCCTCCACGTCCCGCAGGCGCCGGCCCAGGACCCCGAGCAGGACCCGGAAGGACTCCCACGACGCCGGGACGCCCGCGTCGACGACCGTCAGCCGGTCGCCGTCCTGGACCAGGTACCAGTTCGTGTCGGCGTCTTCTGCGCGATGCACGCCGTCGGCGACGCGGGTCTGCAGCATGCACCCGAGCTACCCGGCTCGGCCCGAGGCGCCACACTGCGTCTCCAATGGATTCCCGCCGCTCCCTGCGCCTGCTCGGGTGGGCGGTGTCCGTCCTGTGCGTCGCGGGCGTCGTGGTCTGGGCGCTGGGGCAGGATGCCCCGCGCCTTCCCACCGAGCCGTCGGACCTCGCCGCCGTGGCGGCGGCGGTGGGGCTCTACGGGGTCTGCACGGCCTTGCGCGCGGAGCGCTGGCGGCTCCTCCTGCGCGACGTCGGCGCCCGCCCGGCCCGCCTGGACGCCTACGGGCTGACCGCCGTCGGCTACATGGGAAACAACGTCCTGCCGGCGCGCGCCGGGGACCTGATGCGCGTGGTGCTCATGGCGCCGCGCGCGGGGACGACGAGGCGGGGGGTCATCGGCACCCTGCTCGCCGAGCGCCTCCTGGACATCGCCGTCCTCGCCACGTTGTTCGTCGTGCTGGCGGCGACCGTGGCCGGCGGGGCCGGCCTGCCCGGCACGCGGACGCTCGCCCTCCTCGGCGGGCTGGCCGTCGCCGCGCTCGCGGGAGCCCTGCTCGCCTGGCGGCTCCTGCACACGCGCGGCCTCCTGGAGCGGGTCCGGGGCTTCGTGGGTCCCATGGTCGTCTCGACGCGCAACCTGCGCGGCGCGCACGGCGCCTCCATGCTCGGCCTGACCGTGCTCGTCTGGCTCGGCGAGGCCGGGGTGTGGGGCTCGTGCGCCGCGGCGCTCGACCTCGGCGCCTCGCCCCTGGAGGCGCTCTACCTCGTGGCACTGGCGTCCATGTTCGCCCTCATCCCGTCGGGCCCGGGCTACGCCGGCACGCAGGACGCCGCGGCGGTCATCGGCATCAAGGCCATCGGCGGCACGAGCGCGCAGGCCGTCTCCTACGTGCTGCTCGTGCGCTTCGTCCTCTTCGTCCCGATCACGGCGGCCGGGCTGCTCGCGCTCGTCGCGCGCTACGGCGGGATCGCCGGGCTGCGCAGCGCGACCCGGCGGGCCGGCTCAGACGAGCTCGCGGTAGACGGCCCAGGTGGCGCGGGCGGCGTCGTCCCAGCTGAAGGGCGGCGGAGCCGGCGCCGGCCGCGTGGCGCCCTCCGCGGCGCGGACGAGCCCGTCGAGATCGTCGAGGCCGACGAAGGTCGCCCGGTCGGCGAGCACCTCGCGTAGCGCCGGGACGTCGCAGGCGACCACCGGGGTCCCGCAGGCCAGCGCCTCCACCGTCGGCAGGCCGAAGCCCTCGTCGTCGGAGGAGAAGACGAGCGCCCTTGCACCCGAGTAGATGGCCGCGAGATCGTCGTCGGGCACGAGGCCGGTGAGGACCACGTCGTGCTCGCGGTCCCCCAGCTCGCGCGCCCAGCGGCGCGCGGGGCCGACCAGGACCAGCGGCAGCTCACGCGGCACGCGGGCGAGCTCCGCGACCCGCTTGCGCGGCTCGGGGTGCTCCAGGCCGCCCACCCAGAGCAGGTACTCCGGCGGCAGCCCGTGGCGGCGCCGCGCCTCGGCGATCTCCCCGGGCGGACGCGGGCGCATCGCGGGGACGGGCGCCTCGCCGATGACCCGCAGGCGCGGGCCCTCCACGCCCAGGAGCTCCTCCACGTCGCTCGCGACGGCGTGCGTGGGGACGATCACGACGTCCGCGCGCTGCACCGCAAGGTGGCGCAGCCGGTCCCGCATCCCCGGCCGCAGCTGCTCCGACCGCCGCTTGAGCGCCGCGACGTCGTGGATCGTCACGACCTGCGGCACGCCGGCGCGCAGCGACGCGCCCTCCATCCACGGCGCGTGGAAGATCGCGCCGCGACGGGGGCGGCTGGACTCCACCACCTCGTCGCCCGGCGCGGCCGTCTCGCGCAGCGCGGCGAGCAGGCAGCGCACGTAACGCCCGATGCCGCGGGGGTCGCGGGCGCCGCGGGCGTCGTAGGCGACCGTCAGCGGCATGGCGGGCAGGCTAGTGGAGTGTTTGCACGCGCACATGCGCGGCCCGGCCGGCGACGCGCCGGGGAGCGACTCGGCCGGAGTGGGCGTCAGCGATGATGCAACCGCGTGCGCGTCCTCCTGGACACCTCCCTCACGCTGCGGGGCCCGAGCGGCACCGGGGTGTACCTCACCCACCTGGCGCCGGCGCTCGAGGCCGCCGGCGTCGAGGTGGTGGAGGCGGCCAACGGCGCCCGTCGCGCACCCGAGGGCGGCTCGGGGCTGCGTGCCGCGGTCAATCTGGCCACGGACGCGTACTGGATGCAGCGCGAGCTCCCCCGGCGCGCCCGGGAGGAGCAGGTGGACGTCGTCCACCATCCCCAGCCCACGCTGTCCCGCGGCCTGGCCGCGCCGCCCGCGCAGGTCGTCACGGTGCACGACCTGACCATGGTCCACGAGCCCGGCGCCGTGGATCCGCGCCGCCGCCGCTACGCCCTGCTCGCCCACCGTGCGGCGGCGCGGCGCGCGCACGCGGTGATCGCCGTGTCGCAGGCCACCGCCGACGACGTCCACGCCCGCTGGGGCGTCCCCGTCAGCCGCATCGTCGTCGCCCGCCACGGGCCGGGACAGGAGCCCGAGATCCGCCGCCCCCGCGCTCCCGCGGCGACGCACCTGCTGTACGTGGGCGACGACGAGCCGCGCAAGAACCTCGGCCTCCTGCTCGCGGGCTACGCGCTGTACCGCGCCGCGGCCGGTGACGCCGCCCTGCCACTGGTCCTCGCGGGCCGGACGGAGGCCCGCGGCCAGGGGATCCGCGTCGTCGCCCGGCCCGACGCCGAGCAGCTCGCCGCGCTCTACGCCCACGCGGCCCTCCTCGTCCACCCCAGCCTGCACGAGGGCTTCGGCCTCGTCGCGCTCGAGGCGCTCAGCTCGGGCGTCCCGCTGCTCGCCGCGCGGACCGCCGGCGTGCG
>CADCWC010000336.1 GCA_902806305.1 uncultured Thermoleophilia bacterium
GATCTCGAGGCCACGGACGGGGCCCGCACGGCGTGCGCGGTGGCCCGGGCCTATCCCGACCCGTCGACGGCGCTCCGGGACTCGCAGAGCGCACGGGACCTGGAGGGCACGGGCCTCGAGGACGACGTGGAGTGGTGCGCGGCCGAGTCGACGGTGCCCGTGGTGGCACGGGTCGTGGAGCTCGCGCCGGGTCGCGCGGTGCTCGTCGCCGATCCGGCCCGCCCGGCGCCCGCCGACACGTAGCGTTCAGATCTCGTCGAGGTCGTCGACGGAGCGCATCATGACGTCGGCGAGCGGCGGGTAGCGCCTGCGCACGCCGCGGGCGAAGGCCCGGACGTAGGCGTCGCGAGCGCCGTCGTCGAGCGTGGCCGCGTAGGTGTCCCGGAGCTCGGCGAGCTCCTCCGCAGCCCAGCCGACCTGGTCCTGGTAGTCACCGAAGGCGCGCTCGGCGTCCTCGCGGTCGGCGGCGTTGACCTGTTGGTAGGCCTCCCGCAGCCCCGTCAGGCGTGCGCGGTGCAGCTCGGCGAACAGGTCGAGCTGGCGGTCGACGAGGTCCGCGAAGCGGCGGCGTGGGAAGAGACGCATCGGCTCGGAGGGTATCGCCCGGAGGCGGACCGGTAGGCTGCCGACCCGATGATCGACATCGAGCGAGTCCGCCATGACCTCCCCGCCGTGCGGGCCGCCGCCTATCTGAACGCGGGCACGTTCGGCCCGTTGCCGACGCCGGTCCGCGATGCCGTCCGCGACTACCTCGACGAGGCCGCGGACCGGGGCCGCATCGGCCAGGCCGGCTACGACCGCTGGATGGAGCTCACGGCGGCGGCGCGCGCCGCCTTCGCCCGCGCCCTGGACACCGACGTGGAGGAGATCGCGCTGACGCACTCCGCCACGGACGGCATCAACCTGGTCCTCTCCGGCCTGACGTGGGAGGCGGGCGACGAGGTCGTCACGACCGACCAGGAGCACCCGGGCCTCACCGCCCCGCTCGCCGCGCTCGCCCGGCGCTACGGGGTCGTCGTCCGCGAGGCGGCGGTCGGCGACGGGAGCGACGCGGTGGCCGCGGTCGAGGCCGCGCTCACGGACCGGACGCGTGTGGTCGCCGTCTCCCACGTGCTGTGGACGACCGGCGCGGTCCTGCCCGTGGCCGAGCTGACGCGCGTCGCGCACGACGCGGGCGCCCTCCTGGTCGTCGACGGCGCCCAGAGCTCCGGCGCCGTGCCCCTGAACGTCGAGGAGCTCGGCACGGACTTCTACGCCGTGCCGGGGCAGAAGTGGCTCTGCGGCCCGTCGGGGACGGGCGCGCTCCACGTGCGTGCCGAACGGGTCGAGATGCTCGAGCCGGCGTGGCCGTGGTACGGCACGGAGGAGCGCGAGCCCGGGCAGGCCCCGCGGCTCTGGGCCGGTGCGCGGCGCTTCGACGCCGGCACGGTCTCGCTCGGGGCGATGGCGGGCCTGACGGCGGCCGTCGCCTGGCGCGACGCCGTCGGCTGGTCCGAGGGGCACGCGCGCGCCGCCACGCTGACCCGCAGCCTGCGCCTCGCCCTGGCCGAGCTTCCGGGCGTCGAGCCGCTCGCGGCCGAGGGCCGGGCACCGCTCGTGGCGTTCCGGGTCGAGGGCCACGACGCGACGGCGGTCAGCGCGGAGCTCGAGGCCCGAGGCGTGCTCGTCCGGCCGCTCCCGAGCGGCACGCTCCGCGCCGCCGTGGGGTTCTGGAACGACGAGCGCGACCTCGACCGGCTGGTCGAGGGGCTGCGCAGGCTCTAGGGGGGGCGCTCGTACACTCTCTCCGCAAGGCTGCGCAGAGGAGTCGCCCGTGGACCCGTCCGATCGCCCCCGTCGCCCGTGGCTCCTGGGGCTGCTGCTGATCGTCATCACCGTCGGCGTCGTCGCGGCGCTCGTCACGAGCGAGGGCTCCGGCACTGGTGCGACCAACGTCGGACAGGACGGCCCGGAGACGCAGGCGGCCGTGACGACGACACCGGCGGAGGCTCAGCCTCGAGCTGAGACTGAGACGACGCTCCCGGCACCCACCGGGACGACGTCGGCGTCCGAGGCGCCCGCGCCACGGAGGTGTGAGGCGACGCGGTCGAACCCCGGCGGCACGAACAACTACCTGCCGGATGCACCGCCTGCCACCTCCCTCGGCCGTGGCTTCGTGATCACGGGGCTCGTGCGCGGAACCGACTGCCGGCCGCTGTCCGGCGTCCGGATCCAGGTCTGGCTGGCCACGGAGACGGGCAGCGAGCGGGACAACCGCGCGTCCGTGCGCACCGGTCCGGACGGCCGCTACCGCATCGAGACCGCCCCCACCATCGCCCAGTTCGGCGAGCCGAACATCCACGTCGGCTACGACGACGACCGGTACGAGCCCGTGTTCATCCGTCGCGTCGTCGACCTCGACGACGAGCGCGCCGTGGTCGACCTGACGCTCGCGGGCCGGTGAGCGCAGGCGGGTTCGGGCGGTCGGCGCCACGGTGGCCGCGCCTCGCGGTCGGGCTGAGCCTGGCGACGCCGGCCGCGGTGCTCACCGCGCTGGCCGTGACCGACCGGCACCTGGCGGCGGGACCGACGGCGCTCGTCGTCTCGACGGTCACCGGGGCCCTCGCCGTCGGCGTCCTGACCGTCCCGCCGCTGCTCGTGCTGCGGGCCCGCACGCACCGCCTGGTGCGGCGCCGGCCCGGCCTGGCGTGGCATCGGGCGCTCGGGCTGCTCGCCCTCGGGCTCGTCCTGGCCCACGTCGGCGCCCTGTACCTCCTGAGCCCCGAGGACACCCGCTTCGCGCTCTCGCCCGACGGTCCGACGCGCGGCCGGATGGCGCTGCTCGCGACCGTCGCCCTCCTCGTCGTGGTCCTCCTCGGACTGCTGCGCGAGCGACTGCCGATGGCCCGGACGACGTGGCGGATCCTGCACGCCTTCTTCGCCACGCTGGTGCTGGCCCTCGGACTCGGGCACGCCGTCGTCACCGACGGTGCGCTCGACGGCGCCGGGACCGTCGTGCTGCTCGGAATGGCGGCGGTGGCCGTCGCAGGCGTCGCGGCCACGCAGCTGCGCCGTCCGCGCCGCGGCGCGTGACGTCGGGCGCGGCCTCGGCCCGCGCGGCGCTACAGGCCGAGCTGGCGGCGGAGGTGGACGAACGCCGCCGGGTCGACGCCGAAGTTCCACGGCAGGAGGCGTTGCTCCGCGTCCGGCGGTGCGCCGCGCCCGGGCTCGTCCCAGCCGATCAGCACGGCGCAGTCGGCGAGCCGCGGGTCGTCCGGAGCTGCGGCCTCCACCACGTCGAGCGCCGGGCCGAGCCGGCGGACCGTCCCGGCGACGTTCTGGCGCGGCGTCCGACACGCGTAGACGACGCCGACCAGCGTGCCGGCGGCGAGTCCGGCGACCTCCGACGCCGCCTCCAGGAACCCCGGGTCGAGCATGAGGCTGACGACCGGGAGATGGGGCGCGAGCGGCCGCACCTCCTCGGCGTGGTAGGCGGTCGTGACGACGGCGTCGACGTCGCCCGCGGCGAGCCGCTCCGGGAGCTCGGCGATGGTCGTCGCCTCGATCGACTCGACGCGGTCGCCGACCGCCTCCTCGAGCTGGACCACGAAGGGCTCGAGCTCGCTCTCGTCGCACTCGACGAAGAGCAGCCGGCGCGCGCCCACGGCGGCCCGCTGCGCGGCCCGGGCGAACGCCGCGGCCGCGAGCTCGTCGGGCGCGACGCCGTGGCGCGACGCCTCGTCGAAGGCGCGGTCGAGCAGCATCTCGAGCGCGTCGTCGTGCGGCCGCGGCAGCGGGTCGGCGACGACCGTGCCGATCTTGCGCCGGGCCACCACCCAACCCTCCTCCTGGAGACGGGCGTAGACCCCGCGGATGGTGTTGGCGTTCACGCGCAGCGCCGCGGCCATCTCGCGCACGGTCGGCAGCCGCTCGCCCGGCGCGTACTCGCCCGTCGCGATCTGGTAGCGCAGCTGCCAGAAGAGCTGGGTGCCGAGCGGGACGGACAGGTCGCTGCGGACGACGGACATTTGATCCATCAGTCTACGCCATTGCCCTCGGCGCTCACCGTCCGCGCGCCCCCGGCGGGCGCCGCCCCGGCCGCCGTGCCGCACGGCGGCTCGAGCGTTGCGTCACCCCTGGGGCAGCCCGAGGGCTGCGGTCACCCCTGCGGCAGGCCAAGGGCTGCCGCATGGGGCCGGAGCGCGGCGATCACGACGGTGATGTGGGCGTCGAGGTCGACGCCGAGCTGCTCTGCGCCCTCGCGCACGTCGTCGCGGTTGACGCCCGCGGCGAACGACTTCTGCTTCAGCTTCTTGCGGACCGACGCCGGCTCGAGTCCCTCGAGCCCCGCGGGGCGGACGAGGCCACAGGCGTGGACGAACCCTGCGAGCTCGTCGCACGCGTAGAGGGTGCGCTCGAGCCGCGTCTCCCGCGGCACGTCGAGGTGGTTCGCGTGGGAGAGCACCGCCCGGACGAACCACTCGGGGTAGCCCCGCGCCCGCAGGAGCGGCGCTCCGTCCTGCGGATGCCGGTCGAGGTCCGGGTGGATCTCGTAGTCGAAGTCGTGGAGGAGCGCGACGCAGCCCCACGCCTCCTCGTCCTCGCCGTCCCGCCGCGCGTAGGCCCGCACGGCGGCCTCCACCGCGAGCGCGTGACGTCGCAGGGCCTCGCTCGTCGTGAACTCGCACAGGAGGCTCCAGGCGGCCTCCCGGTCGCGCGTGATCGCCTCCGTCATGGGCCGGAAGCGTACCGGCCGCCCGTCCGGGCGCGGGCGGGGTCCCGGAGGTCGGCTGGTAGATTCCCGCCCGTGCTGACCTCCACGACGCCGCGGGGTGCCTTGGCCGAGCAGTTCGTCATCGAGGGCGGCGTGCCGCTCGAAGGCCGCATCCGCCCCG
>CADCWC010000337.1 GCA_902806305.1 uncultured Thermoleophilia bacterium
GGAAAGTCGATCGTGCCGTTGTCCTGCCAGTCCTCGATCACCTTCCCACCGCAGCCGGCCGCGGACGCGCCCGGCGCGACGACGACGAGCACGAGGAGCGCGAACAGCGCGGCGAACAGATGACGGGACCGCTGCACGACCGGAAGACTCTAGAGACCGGGCTCCGGAGCGGTGTTATCGGCCCGTAAAAGCCGCGGTCGCGGAGCCGGATCGTGCTCGCCTACGCTCCGGGGGGCGCCATGCCGGACCCGCCCGACGTCACCGTCTCGATCGTCAACCACGGCAACCGCGACGCCGTCCTCCGCAGCCTGGAGGCGCTTCGCGACGACGACGGCCGGCGGTCGCAGCTCGAGGTCGTCGTCGTCGACAACGCCTCCGAGGACGGCTCGGTCGACGCGGTGCGCGCGGCCCATCCCGGCGTCCGCGTCGTGGCGAACGCCCACCGGCTGGGCTTCGGAGCGAACCACAACCGCGCCGTGGCGGCGGCGCACGGACGCCACCTGCTGCTGCTGAACGACGACACCGTCGTGCCGGCGGGCACGATCGACCGCCTCGTCGCCTACCTGGACCGGCACGCCCACGTCGGGGTGGTGGCGCCGCGCGTGGTCGACGCGACAGGCGCGACACACGACTCGGCCTGGGCCTTGCCGTCGGTCGGGGTCGACCTGCTCCAGGCGGCGACGCTGCATCGCCTGCCGGCGCCCCAGTCCCGCGGCGTGGTGGCACGGCGGGTGGGCTGGGCGATGGGCTGCTGCCTGCTCGTGCGCGCCTCGGCCTTCCGGGCCGCGGCCGGCTTCGACGAGGGCTTCTACATGTACTCGGAGGAAATCGACCTCTGCGCGCGCCTCGCGGCGGCGGGTTGGGAGACGCACTGGCTGCCGAGCGCGGCCGTCGTGCACGAGGGGCAGCGGTCCACCGGCGCCGCCTCCCCGGAGCGGGCCGTCGAGATGGCGCGCTCCCGCCGCCGCTACTGGCGTCGCCACCTCCCCGCGGCGGCGGTCCTGCCGGTCCGGCTGGCGGTCACGGCCGAGTTCCTGGCCCTTGCGGCCGCCGCCGCTGTCGCCCGGCGCCCCTGGCGGCCGTTCCTCCGGCAGGCGCGCGGCTGCTGGACCGACGCGGGGAGACCAGGGCTGCGCGAGCGGGCCTGGGCCTGGAACGCCGTCCACGCCGATGCGCCCGGTCGCGCTCCCTAGGCCTCGCCGCTCGGACGGCGCCGCTGCAGGAGCGCCTGGCGCAGCTCGGGCGGCACGGCGCCGAGGACGACGAGCACGGCGAGATAGGCGGCGCTCGCGGCCACGGCCGCCACCAGGCTCGGCACGGGCAGGAGCACGCCGAGTGGCACGGCGACGGCGAGGGCCGCGGCGAGGCGCGGCACGATCCCGAGGCCGCCCCGCAGGTCGGGGCGATGCCGGACGAGCAGGACGCCGTAGGCCGCGGCCAGCGTCAGCTCGGCGCCCACCGTGGCCACGGCGCCGCCGATCGCGCCGAACGGCGGGACGAGCGCGGCCGTTCCGATCACGGCCACCACGAGGGCCACCGCGTTCGCCCGCAGCAGGTCCCCGTGTCGCTTCAGCGACAGCAGCGTCGTGGCCCACGTCGCGACCAGGAAGCCGCCCGCCAGCGTCACCGCCTCGATGCGCAGCACGTCGACCGACGGGCCGAACTCCGACCCCGCCACGACGTCGATCACGAACGGCGCGCCGATCGCCATGGCGAGCGCGGACAACCCGCCGAGGATCAGCGACACCTCGAGCACGCGCTGAAGCGCGTAGCGCAGGCGGTCCTGGTCGTCCCGCGCCGCCCGGGTCAGGATCGGGAACACGGTCGTGACGAGGATCCACGGGATGCCACCGACCGCCTCCACGACGCGGAGGGCCGCGCCGAAGTAGCCGGTCTCGCGCTCGTCCGCGAGCGGCGTCATGGCCACGATCGCGATGCGCGGGAAGATGATGCCGATCGTCGCCGCGGCGGCGTAGGGAAGGGCGTCGCGGCCGAGTCGCCGCCACTCCTCGAGGTCGACGGCGGGGCGCCACGGGATGTCCCGGACGAGGGCCAGGGACAGCACGAGGGCGACGAGCGAGGAGACGACCGCGATCAGGAAGAACGGCCCGAGCCCGGCGCCCGCCAGGACGAGCACGCCGACGAGGAGCGCCGTGACGGCCTGCTTCGACAGGTCGAGCACCGAGAAGAGGCCCCAGCGGAGGTCGGCCGCCAGCGGGATCACGTAGGTCTGCTGGACGAGGCTCAGCACCAGGCCGACGCCCGACACGGCCACCCCGACGGCCACCAGCGACCCGTAGCCGCCGAGTCCCGCAAGCCCGCAGGCGAGCAGCACCCCGGCTCCCGTGAGGGCGATCCGGATCCCGACCAGGTTCGCGACCAGGCTGCGGCGCTCGGAAGGCCCCGCGAGCGAGAACTCGCGGATGGCGATGGCGCTCAGGCCGGCTTCGGTGACGCCCGCGACGATCATCAGCATCGAGGTGACGGTGATGAAGCGGCCCGAGTCGACGACGCCGAGGTGCCGCAGCATCAGCGGCACGGTGACGAGCGTCAGCAGGATCCCGGCCACGTAGGCGACGATCCGGAGCCCGGCCCCGCGGATCGCCTTGCCACCCGCCTCGGCCGAGCCGAGCACGTCGTCGGGCGGCGGGCCGGAGGGAGTCGGTTGCGCGCCCGGCTGCTCCGACACGCCGCCAGCATAGAGGGGCGGTCGTCCGGCGATCAGGGACGGGGGCGGTATCCATCCGCCGCGCGACGCCTGGCGGACCGACGAGGCACCGTCCGGGCGGCGACGGTGCCGCCGCCACCGACGCCTATAGTGCGGCGGTGTCGCGGCCGGACTGGTACTTCCACCTCGACCGTGCGGACCTCGTCGACCAGCTGCCGGTGCCGGCGGGCCGCGTGCTCGACGTCGGCTGCGCCGCGGGGGGTGTCGGTCGCCGGCTGCTCGCGCGCGGCGGCGCCACGTCGGTGGTCGGGATCGAGCTCGACCCGGAGGTCGCGGCGGCGGCCCGGGAGGCGTACGTCGACGTCCTCGTCGGCGACGCCGTCGAACAGCTCGGACGCCTCGAGGGACCCTTCGACACCGTCGTCCTCTACGACGTCCTCGAGCACCTCGTCGATCCCTGGGCGGCGCTCGCCCGCTGTGCGGAGCTCGCGGCGCCCGGGGCTCGGCTCCACGTCTCGACACCCAACGTGCGGCACGCCTCCGTCCTCTACGACCTCGTCCTGCGCGGCACCTTCGGCTACACCGACTGGGGCCACCGCGACATCACGCATCTGCGCTGGTTCACGCCGGGGGATCTGAAGCGGGCGGTGCGGGAGGCGGGGTGGGAGATCGTGTCCACGACGCACACGCCGCTCTCGCTCCCCCGCCGCATCGTCGGGCGCCTGACCGGGGGTCGCTCCGACGAGTTCCTGGCCTACCAGTGGCAGGTCCTGGCCCGCCGGCCCTGATCGTGTCCCTCCCTCCGGTCCCGTCCGACGCCCCCGACCGCCCGCCCGCCGGTCGACCGACGGTCGTGCTGCTCCGCGGCTACAGCGCGAATCCGTGGGACCTGCGCCCGTGGCGACGGCTCGCCGACCGCTACGACGTGCGGTGCCTCGTCGCCCGTCGCAACGAGCACGACGCCGAGCGGCTCGGCGTCGCGACGGTCGAGGTCCACGGCCTCCGGGACTACCTGCCTCGCGGGCGACCGGCGAACGCCGTCACGCTCGCCGTCGGCGACCGGTACGTCGGTCTCGAGCGACACCTGCGCGGGACGCAGATCGTGCACTCGGCCGACCTGGCGACGTGGTTCACCGGGCAGGCGGCGACGCTCCGTCCGACGCTCGGCTACCGGCTCGTGCTGACCGTGTGGGAGACGCTGCCGCTGCTCGACGCGCTGCGCTGGCGATGGGAGCGCCGCGCGCGGGCGGCGGCGCTCGACGCCGTCGACCTGTACCTGCCGGCCACCGAGCGCGCGCGCGACGCCCTGCTCCTGGAGGGGGTCGACCCGGGACGCATCGAGGTCTGCCCGCCGGGCATCGACACGGCGCACTTCGCACGGGGCGTCCGCCCGACGGCCCGCCCCGACGAGCCGCCGCTCGTGCTGTCGCCGGGACGCCTGGTCTGGGAGAAGGGGCACCAGGACGTCCTGCGGGCCGTGGCGGCCATCCGCCGCGGCGTCGTGCCTGCGCCCGAGCGGCTCCGCCACACCGGCGTGCTCGTGGTCGGCGACGGTCCCGAGCGGGATCGCCTCCGCGACCACGCCCGCGACCTGGGGCTCGGCGACGCCGTCTCCTTCCGCGCCCACGTGCCCTACGACGCGATGCCGGACGTCTACGCCCGGGCCGCTGCCGTCTGCCTGGCCAGCCTGGTCCGCCCCGGCTGGGAGGAGCAGTTCGGGATGGTCCTCGCCGAGGCGATGGCGGCCTCCGTGCCCGTGGTGACGACGACGAGCGGCGCGATCCCCGAGGTCACCGGCGAGGGGGCGAGCCGCGTCGCCGCCGGCGACTGGATGGGTCTCGCCCGGGCGCTGGTCGAGGTCCTCACGGCCGACCCCGCCGCGCGGCCCGCGCCGGATCCGGCGCGCGTCCGACGGTTCTCGGACGCCGCGGCGGCCGAGCGCCTGGCCGCGGCCTACGACCGGGTCCTGGCCCCGGCGTGACGGCGCCGCGGCCGCTCAGGTTCGCGTTCGTGGTGCTGTCGTGGAACGGGCGCGACGACACGCTCGCGTGCCTCGCCTCGCTCGCGTCGATCGACCGTCCCGGCGTGCTCACCATCTGCGTCGACAACGCGTCGGTCGACGGCTCCGCGGCGGCTGTCCGCGCGACGTTCCCGGACGTGGTCGTGCTGGAGGCGGGCGCCAACCTCGGCTTCGCGGGCGGCGC
>CADCWC010000338.1 GCA_902806305.1 uncultured Thermoleophilia bacterium
CAATTGGACGGAGCCTGCCGTGCAGTTGCACGGAGCCGTCCGTGCAGTTGGACCCTGGCGAACGTCGTCGGCCGTCGCCGCCGTCGGACGAGGGTCGCGAGCCTCGGCGGTAGACTGCGGCCGGATGGTTGGGAAGCCGCTCATGACGCCGCTCGTGGCGGTGCTGGTCGGCGGGTTGGGACTGCTGCTCGAGATCGTCACGATCCTGCCCCCGATCGACGAGGCGACGGAGACGAACGCCACGCTGCACTACACGCAGCACGGCCTCGTCTTCCTGGGCGGACTGCTGATGGGGCTCGCCCTGCGTGACCTGATCGTCACGGGCCGGGGTGTGGCCGCAAGGCCGGAGTGACTCGGGTGACCCCCGCGATCGAGATCGCGGGCCTGCGCAAGGGGTACGCAGGACGCGAGGCGCTGCGCGGCATCTCGCTCGACGTGGCGCCCGGCGAGATCTTCGCGCTGCTCGGGCCGAACGGCGCAGGCAAGACCACGACGGTCGAGATCCTGGAGGGCTACCGCCGCGCCGACGCCGGTCACGTGCGGGTCCTCGGCCGCGACCCCGCGGGGGCCGGGCCGGCGCACCGGGCGCGGGTCGGGATCGTGCTGCAGTCGAGCGGCGTCTACCCGCACATGTCGCCCCGCGAGGTGCTGACGCTCTTCGCGGGCTACTACCCCCGGCCCCGCCCGGTCGGCGAGGTGCTCGCGGCCGTCGGCCTCGAACCGTCGGCCGACACGCAGGTCCGCCTCCTGTCGGGAGGCCAACGCCGGCGGCTCGACGTGGCGCTCGGGCTCGTCGGCGACCCGGAGGTCATCTTCCTGGACGAGCCGACGACCGGTTTCGACCCGGAGGCGCGTCGCGCCTGCTGGGACGTCGTGGCCGGTCTGGCGGCCGCCGGCACGACCGTGTTCCTGACCACGCACTACATGGACGAGGCGCGCGCGCTGGCGGGCCGGGTGGCGGTTCTGCGCGACGGCGAGATCGTCGCCATGGGCCGCCCCCATGAACTCGTCGCAGAGGCCGGCACCGCCGAGATCCACCTCGACCTCGACCCCGCGCTCGACGCGACGCTCGCCGAGGTCGCCGGGGCGCCCGTGCGCCGGCACGGGCGACGCGTGTCGCTCGCGACGGCGACGCCCACGGCGACCCTGCACGCGCTGACGGGCTGGGCGCTCGAGCGCGGGGTCGAGCTCGGTCGGCTCGAGGTGCTGCGCCCCTCGCTCGAGGACGTGTACCTGACGCTCACGGGCGCCGACGAGGGCGGCTCGGCGACGGCGACGGCCGCGGGTCGTGGCGTGGAGACCCACCCGCGGGAGATCCAGGGGGCGGGCGTCGAGTGAGCCGCTTCGGCCGACAGCTCCGAGCCGAGCAGCTGCTCTACTGGCGCAATCGCGGGGCGGCCTTCTTCACGTTCCTCCTGCCGCTCCTGCTGCTCGGCCTGCTCGGCGTGATCGGGCGCGACCAGACGGTGAACGGGCGCCCCTACGCCGACTACTTCGTGCCCGGGATGCTCGGCGTGGCGGTCGTCATGACGACCTTCGCCGGTCTCGCCATCACGCTGACCATCCGCCGCGAGCGCGGCATCCTCAAGCGCGTGCGCGGGACCCCGCTGCCGCCCGCCGAGTACCTCGCGGCGCTCGTCGTCTCGACGGCGCTCGTCCTGGCCCTCGAGGCCGTCGTGGTCCTGGCCGTCGGTCGGCTGTTCCTGGGCGTCGACGTCCCGGGCGCCTGGTGGCAGATCGTCCTGCTCGTCGTGCTCGGGGCCTGCTGCTTCGCGGGGCTCGGCATCGCCGTCACGCGGCTCGTGCCGAGCGCGGAGGGCTCGTCGGCGGTCGTGAACGCCATCTACCTGCCCGTGCTGATCGTCTCCGGGTCGTTCTATCCCGTCGAGGACCTGCCCACGGCGCTGCGCGTCGCGGCCGAGGCCCTCCCGCTCAGCCACCTGCTGACGGCGCTCCAGGACGTGTTCATCGACGGCGGCGTCGAGCGGTCGCACCTGGCGGGCCTCGGTGTGCTCGTGCTCTGGGGCCTGGCGGGCGCGGCGCTCGCCGCGCGGAGCTTCCGGTGGGAGCCGCAGGCGTGACGCCGGCCTCTCCCGTCGGGACCGAATCGGCCTGCGGTACCATGGCCTCCGTGCCCGCCGTCGCCCCCGAGGCCCTCGACCCGGCGCCGGCCGTCGGTCAGACGCCCGGGCGCGCCGCCGACTACCGGACGCTGATGAAGCCGCGGATCACGCTGCTCGTCGTCTTCACCACGCTGGGGGCGATGGTGTGGGCCGCGGAGGGTCTGCCGCCGCTCGGGCTGACGGTCGCGACGCTGCTCGGCATGACGCTCGCCTCCGGCGGCGCGAGCGCGCTGAACCACGTCTGGGACCGCGACATCGACCGGCTGATGACGCGCACGGAGACCCGTCCGATCGCCGCCGGACGGATCGGTCCCCGGTCGGGCGCGATCTTCGGCGTCGCGCTGAACGTGGCCGCCGCCGCGCTCCTGACCGTGGCCGCGAATCCGCTCGCCGCCGGGCTCGCCATGGCGGGCAGCCTCTTCTACGTCGTCGTCTACACGATGGTGCTGAAGCGGCGGACGCCCCAGAACATCGTCATCGGCGGCGCCGCGGGGGCCGTGCCACCGCTGGTGGGCTGGGCCGCGGTGACCGGCGCGGTGGGCCTCGCGCCGCTCCTCATGTTCCTGATCATCTTCTTCTGGACGCCGCCGCACTTCTGGGCGCTCGCCATCCTCGCCCGCCGGGAGTACGCGCGGGCCGGGATCCCGATGCTGCCCGTCGTCCGCAGCGAGCGCGAGACGGGCACGCAGATCCTCGTCTACACGGTCATCCTGGCCGCCGTCTCGATCCTGCCCTACACCGCGGGGCTGCTGGGCCTCGTCTACCTCGTCTCGGCCACGCTGCTCGGGCTGCGGTTCCTGCAGCTGTCGCTCCGGCTGACGCGCGGCCTGTCGCCCGTCGTCGCCCGCGCCACGTTCCTGTGGTCGCTCGCCTACCTGGCGCTGCTCTTCACGGCCATGGGCCTCGACCGGGCACTCGCCGCGGCCGTCTGACTCAGCGGGCGGTGCGTCGGCGCAGCGCGTCGAGGAGGCCTGCCGCCGTCTCGCCGTCGAGGTCGGGGACCCCGCCTGCGGAGGCCGTCCGCGCCTCGAATACCGCGTCCGCCACGAGCGTGTCCTCGGGCGGCAGCAGTCCCTGGGCGACGGCTGCGTCGTGGCGCACGTGATGCAGGGTGCGCAGGCCCTGTTCCGCCGCGCCGAGCAGCAGCACGTCGTCCCCGACCCGGACGAGGTGCAGCTGGTGCCGCGGGCCGAGCGACGTCGTCGACAGCACGTCGAGTCCCTCGGCGCTGCCCCGGCGCACGCCACGGCCGGCCTGCGCTCGTCGCAGCAGCCAGTGCACGGCCATGATCACGCCGAGCACCGCGACGAGCCCGAGCACCACGCGACCGGCGCCGCCGAGACCCGACGAGCCGACCTGGGGGACCGTCTCGGGCCCGGCCGGCCCCGACTCGAGATCCTGCAGCTCCGCGGTCGTGACGGCGAGCGCCGCGGGCGCGAGCAGCAACGCCGTGACGAGCAGCGCCGTCACGGTGCTCCAGCGCGCGCGCGGCGTCACTCGCCCATGCTCCGCAGTCGCTCGGCGGCCGACACGACGTCCGTCACCCGGATGCCGAAGTCCTCCTCCATCACCACGACCTCGCCGCGCGCCAGGCGCCTGCCGTTGACGAGCACGTCGACCGGCTCGCCCGCGTGGCGGTTCAGCCGCAGGATCGATCCCTGACCGAGGTCGAGCAGGTCGCGGATGGTCACCGTGGCCTGCCCGAGCTCGACCGTGATCGAGAGCGGCACGTCCATCAGGACCTCGATGCCCGCCGGCTGGTCGACCGGCGCGTGGATCTCGTGCAGCGTGTCGAAGGCGACGTCCTCGATCACCGGCGCCGGGTCGGCAGGCATCGTGACCGGCGACGGCACGGTGGCGGGCGGAGCGGCGGGCATCGGCGCCGCGAGCGTCTCGCTCGGCCCGCCGGCCAGGATCGCCTCGATCTCGGCCTGCGACAGCGTGCCGCCACCCTCCTCGACCGCCGGAGCCGGTGGCTCGGCCGCGTCGGCGGGCGCGTCGAACTGCGCCGCGATCAGCGCCTCGATGGCTGCTTGGTCGAGCGGCTCGTCGGTCATCGCATTCACCCGGCCTGGACGGCGCGGTCGGTGACGAAGACCTCGAGCACCACGCTGTGCGGGGCCTGCTTGTTCACGAGCGCCTTGATCTCCTCCTTGGCGTGCTTCCACCCGTCCTCGGTGGCGAGCTCGGCGGACGTCTTGCCCGACACGACCGTGATGATGGCGTCGCGGATCTCCGGGAGCTCCTCGATCACGGGCGGGTCCTTCGCGCCGTGGGCCGGGAGGATGACGGGCGTCTCCTCGTCGAACTTCAGCGCCACCGCGAACTTGGTGTAGAAGACCCCCGCGCGGTCGGCCAGGTTGACCGTGAACGGCTCCGCGACCTGCACCACCGGGCCGTCGATCGGCTCCTTCAGGCGCTCCTTCTTCTCGGCGGCGGTCTCCTTCTTCAGCCTCGCCTGGGCCACGGCGGGCGGCTCGGACGGAGCCGACGGCTTCAGGAACGTCGTGTAGGCGAAGAACGCGCCCCCGAGCACGAAGACGCCGATCATGATGGGGAGGAGCTTCTTCTTCACGGGGGGAGGGCCTTCCGGGGGGAGTCCTGCAGCATCTATCGGCAGGCTTCGGATCGTCCTGAAGGCGTGCGGAGGGTCAGTGGCCGTCCGCCTCCGCGGAGGTCGCCGCCGCGCTCTCGTCGGCCGTCGGCGCGGCCTCCGGCGTCACGACGGGCGCCCCGGGCGCC
>CADCWC010000339.1 GCA_902806305.1 uncultured Thermoleophilia bacterium
CCAGCTCCCCGACACGGACGGGTTCCGGGTCGCCGAGGTGCTGCGCAACGGCGGGGGCGGCCCGGCGGTGGTGCTCGTCTCCAGCCGGGACTCCGCCGACTACGGGCCGCTCATCGCGCGCTCCGGGGCGCGCGGCTTCGTGCCCAAGGCCGAGCTGTCGGGCGCGCGGGTGTCGGAGCTGCTGTGAGCGGCCTGCGCCGCGCCCTGTGGGGCATCGGCCTCGCGGGGCTCCTCGTCGGCGCGGCGGCCATCGCGCTCACGCTGAGCTCCGACCACGTCACGGACCCGTGGATCGGCGCGACGCTCGGGCCCTTCGTCGGCTGGTCGTTCATCGCCACGGGCCTGTTCGCCTGGTGGCGGCGCTCCTGCGAGCGCGTGGGCCCGCTGATGGTGGCCGTCGGCTTCGCCTGGTTCGTCGGAGCGCTGTCCGGGTCCGACGTCCCGTGGGTCTTCACCGCCGGCCTGTGGCTCGGCAGCGTCTACGTCGTCGTCTGCATCCACATGGTGCTGGCCTTCCCGCACGGCTGGCTGCGCTCGCCGTTCGAGCGCCGGCTCGTGACGGGCGCCTACGTGCTGAGCGTCGTGGGGCCGCTGCCGATGCTGCTCCTCGGCGACCTGGACTCGCTGGACTGCGCGTGCCCCGAGTCGGCCATCAGGATCGCGGACGCCGACGGGCTGGCCCGGGTCCTCGACGCGGCGATGACGGTGGTGGCCGTCGCCGTCGTCCTCGTGGTGCTCCGGATCCTCGTCGAGCGGCGGCGGACGGCGTCCGCGGTCCAGCGGCGCGCGCTGGCCCCGGTGCTGTGGTCCGGCGTGGCGCTGCTCGTCGGCTTCGCGCTCGTCCTCAGCGCCGACACGCTGGGGCTGCGGACGGCCTCGGACATCACCGGCCTTGCGGCCTTCGCCGCCTTCGCCTCCGTGCCGTACGCCTTCCTCCTGGGGATCCTGCGCTCGCGGGTCTCGCGCGGAGCCGTCGTCGCGGACCTCCTGTCGGGCCTGCGCGACGAGATCGGGTCGGGGGACCTGCGCAGCCTCCTGGCGGGCGCGCTCGGCGACCCGGACCTCGAGCTGGCCTACCGCCTGACGCCGGGCGACCGGATCGTCGACGGGCGGGGCCACCCGATCACGCTTCCCGCCGCGGACGACCCGCGGCGCACGTCCACCGACGTCCTGCTCGACGGGACCACCGTGGGCGCGATCGTCCACGACCGCTCGCTGGGCGACGACCCCCAGCTCCTGTCCTCCGTGGCGGCCGCGGCCGGGCTGGCGATGGAGAACGGCCGCCTGCAGGCCGAGCTGCGGGCCCGGGTCGACGAGCTGACGACGAGCCGCGCCCGGCTCGTGGAGGCCGGCGTGGCCGAGCGCCGGCGCCTGGAGCGCGACCTGCACGACGGCGCCCAGCAGCGGCTCGTGGCGCTGTCCCTCGACCTCCGCCTGGCCCAGGCGCGGCTCCACGCGGACCCGGACGGCGCCGCGGGGCTCCTGGGCCACGCGCAGGAGGAGCTGCGCCTCGCGCTCGCCGAGCTGCGCGAGCTGGCCCGCGGCATCCATCCCGCCGTCCTGGCCGACCGCGGGCTCGACGCCGCCCTGCAGGCCCTGGCCGCGCGCTCGCCCGTGCCCGTCGACCTGCGGCCCGTCGGGGCCGGGCGGCTGCCCGAGCCCGTCGAGGCCGCCGTCTACCACGTCGTGGCGGAGGCGCTCACGAACGTGGCCAAGCACGCGCACGCCATGCAGGTGACCGTCCGCATCGACCAGGCCGACGGCAAGGCGATCGTGGAGGTGGCCGACGACGGCATCGGCGGCGCGGACCCCGCCCGCGGCTCGGGCCTGCCGGGGCTGGCCGACCGGCTCGCCGCGCTCGACGGCCGTCTGGCGATCGACTCGCCGCTCGGACAGGGCACTCGTCTGCGCGCCGAGATACCGTGCGGCACGGTGTCCTCTCCGACTCCCGTCATCCAATGATCCGCGTCGTCGTCGCGGACGACTCCGTCCTCCTGCGCGAGGGCCTCGTCCGGCTGCTGGAGTCGTCGGGCTTCGAGGTGGCCGGCCAGGCCGGCGACGGGGAGGATCTGCTGCGCAAGGTCCGCGCCCACAAGCCGGACGTCGCCGTCATCGACGTGCGCATGCCGCCGACCCACACCGACGAGGGCCTCAAGGCGGCGCGCTCCATCCGCGCCGACCACCCGGGCACCGGGGTCCTCGTGCTCTCCCAGTACATCGAGGAGGGCTACGCGCTGGACCTGCTCTCGGAGACCACGGAGCGCACGGGCTACCTCCTCAAGGACCGCGTGGCCGACATCGACACCTTCCTGGACGCGATCCGGCGCGTCGCCCAGGGCGGGTCGGCCCTGGATCCCGAGGTGGTGGCCATGCTGCTCGGCCGCCGCCGCCGCGAGGACCCGCTGCAGGTGCTCAGCCCGCGCGAGCACGAGGTCCTCGGGCTGATGGCGGAGGGCCGCTCGAACGCGGCGATCGCCCAGGCGATCTTCGTCACCGAGCGGGCGGTCGAGAAGCACGTCACCTCGATCTTCTCCAAGCTGGACCTCGCTCCCACCGCCGAGGACCACCGCCGGGTGCTCGCGGTGCTGGCGTACCTGCGCTCGGCCTGACCCGGGGGTTATCCCCCCGTTCCGACGGGTGGAGGCCGGATTGGCGGCCGGGCGAGCGTCGGAAAGGCTCCCGCCCATGACGACGCACGCTCCGCAGCGCGGTCTCGCGGCCCGGATGGGCCGCTGGAGCGCCACCCACCGCAAGACGGCGATCTTCGGCTGGCTCGCCTTCGTCCTGCTGGCCACCGTCCTGGGCGGCTCGGTGGGGATGAAGACGCTCGATCCCGAGGACGCCGGCAACGGCTCCTCGCAGGTGGCCGACCGCGCGATCGCGGACGCGGGCTTTCCCGACGAGGTCGACGAGCAGGTCCTGATCCAGGGGCGCGGCTCGGTCCGCGCGGGCGATCCGGCGTTCGCCGCCGCCGTGCGCGACGTGGTCGCGCGCCTGGAGCAGGTGCGGCACGTCGAGGACGTCGCCTCGCCGCTCGAGGCCGGCAACGAGGGCCAGCTCTCCCGGGACGGGCGCAGCGCCACCGTCGACTTCGAGATCGCGGGCACGGAGGAGCAGGTCGAGGAGCGCGTGGAGGCGACGCTCGCCGCCACGGCGGCCGCGGGCCGCGCCCACCCGGACGTCCGCGTGGAGCAGTTCGGCGGCGGCTCGGCCGACAAGGCGCTCTCCGACGCGTTCGCCGAGGACTTCGAGCGGGCGGAGACGCTGTCGCTGCCCATCACCCTCGTCATCCTCGTCCTCGCGTTCGGCGCCCTGGTGGCGGCCGGCCTGCCGCTGCTCCTCGGGCTCACCGCCGTGGTGGGGACCATCGGGCTGCTCGGCCCGCTCAGCCAGGTCTTCCCGCTCGAGGAGCAGGTCGCGTCCGTGGTCCTGCTCGTCGGGCTCGCGGTCGGCGTGGACTACTCGATGTTCTACCTGCGCCGCGAGATGGAGGAGCGCGACGCGGGCCGCTCCCCGCAGGCCGCCCTCGAGGCGGCGGCCGCGACCTCGGGCCGCGCGGTGCTCGTCTCGGGCTTCACCGTGATGATCGCCATGGCCGGCATGTTCTTCGCGGGGAACGCGGTCTTCGTCTCGTTCGCCGTCGGCACGATCCTCGTGGTGGCCGTGGCCGTCGTGGGATCGCTGACGTTCTTGCCGGCCATGCTCGCGTGGCTCGGGCGCAAGGGCTGGACGGAGAAGGGGCGCGTGCCCTACCTCGGGCGCCTGCGCCACCGCAACCACGGCGAGTCCCGGGTGTGGGCCTGGATCCTCGACCGCGTCCTGCGCCGCCCGTGGCTCTCGGCCGGCGCGGCGTTCCTCGCCCTGGCCGCGCTCGCGATCCCCGCGCTCGGGATGAAGACGATCAACACGGGGCTGCAGGGCCTGCCGCGCGACCTGCCGATCATGCAGACCTACGACCGCCTGCAGGCGGCGTTCCCCGGCGCGCCGGTGCCGGCGATGGTCGTGGTCCAGGCCGACGACGTCGAGTCCCCCGCGGTGCGGGCGGGCATCGCCGAGCTGCGCCGGGCGGCGCTGGCCTCCCGCACGATGGCCGAGCCGATCTCCACGACCGTGAACCCCGCCGGGACGCTGGCCATCGTCAGCATCCCGATGCAGGGCACGGGGACGGACGCGGCGTCGAACGCTGCGCTGGCGGTCCTGCGCGACGAGGTCGTCCCGTCGACGATCGCCCGCGTCTCCGGCGTCCGGGCCGACGTGAGCGGCATCACGGCGCAGTCCGAGGACTTCACGTCGTCCATGAGCTCGCACCTGCCGCTCGTGTTCGCGTTCGTGCTCGGGCTCGCGTTCCTGCTCCTGCTCGTCACGTTCCGCTCGGTCGTCATCCCGATCAAGGCGATCGCGCTCAACCTGCTGTCGGTCGGGGCGAGCTACGGGATCCTGAAGCTCGTCTTCCAGGACGGCATCGGCGAGAGCGTGCTGGGCTTCACGTCCCTGGGCGGGATCACCGCCTGGCTGCCGCTGTTCCTCTTCGTGATCCTCTTCGGGCTGTCCATGGACTACCACGTGTTCATCCTCAGCCGGATCCGCGAGGCGATCGACCGCGGGATGCCCAACGACCAGGCCGTGTCCCACGGCATCAAGTCCACCGCCGGGGTGGTGACGAGCGCGGCCGTCGTGATGGTCTTCGTGTTCGGCATCTTCGCCACGCTGAGCGCGATCGACTTCAAGATGATGGGCGTCGGCCTGGCCGTGGCCGTCCTCCTCGACGCCACGATCGTCCGGGCGGTCCTGCTGCCCGCGACGATGAAGCTCCTCGGGGACTGGAACTGGTATCTGCCCGCCTGGCTGGA
>CADCWC010000340.1 GCA_902806305.1 uncultured Thermoleophilia bacterium
TGACGTCCTGGTCCGCGCGGCTCGCCCCGACGACGTGCCGCTCCTCGAGGCGATGCTCCGCGAGGCGGCGACGTGGCGGCCTGGCAGCACCGACGCCGACCGGGCGGCCGCGCTGCTGAACCCGATCACGGCCCGGTACGTGGAGGGGTGGGGGCGGCCGGGCGACGTCGGGGTCGTCGCGGAGACCGGCGGACGTCCGATCGGGGCGGCCTGGTATCGCCGGTTCACGCCCGCGGCGCCCGCCTACGGGTTCGTGGCCGCCGACACGCCGGAGCTCGCGATCGCCGTGGCGGTGCCCCACCGCGGGCGCGGCGTCGGCACGGCCCTGCTCGAGGCCCTCGTCGCCGCCGCCCGGACGGCCGGCGAGCCTGCGCTGAGCCTCAGCGTCGAGGCGGGGAACCCGGCGCGGGTGCTGTACGAGCGGGTGGGCTTCCGGCAGGTCTGCGGAGACCGCGACGGCGCGACGCTGCGGCTCGTCCTCAACCCACCGCACGCCTGACGGGTGGCGTCCGGGGCCGAACGTACGATGCCCGCGATGCCGCGCAAGATCATCCTCGACTGTGATCCCGGCCACGACGACGCGGTGGCCATTCTGCTGGCCGCGGCGACGCCGGAGATCGAGCTCCTGGCGATCACGACGGTGGCCGGCAACCAGACGCTCGAGAAGACGACGCTGAACGCCCGGCGCATCTGCACGCTGGCCGGGATCACCGACGTGCCGATCGCGGCCGGAGCCGCCGGGCCGCTCGTCCGGGACCTGCGCGTGGCGCCGGACATCCACGGCGAGTCGGGCATGGACGGGCCGACGTTCGGCGAGCCGACGGTCCCGGTCAGCGACCGCCACGCCGTCGACCTGATCGTCGAGCTCGTCCGCGCGCACCCCGGCGAGGTGACGCTCGTCCCCGTCGGGCCGCTCACGAACGTCGCGGCGGCGCTGCAACGTGATCCCGGCCTGGCGGCGCTGATCCCGGAGATCGTCTTCATGGGCGGCTCGACCGGTCGCGGCAACACCACGCCGCTCGCGGAGTTCAACGTCCACGACGACCCCGAGGCGGCGCAGCTCGTCCTCGACGCGGGCATCCCGGTCACCATGGTGGGCCTCAACCTGACCCACCAGGCGCGCGCCACCGAGGCGGTGGTGGAGCGGATCGCGGCGCTCGGCACCCCGGTCGGCGATGCCGTCCGCGACCTGATGACGTTCTTCGCGGCCATGTACGAGCAGGTCTTCGGGCTCACCGACCCGCCCGTCCACGACCCGTGCGCGGTGGCCCGCGTGGCCCGGCCGGAGCTGGTCCGCTGCGAGGACGTGTTCCTGGCCGTGGAGACCGAGGGGCGCTGGACGAGCGGCGCCACCGTCGTCGACCTCCACGGGGTGCTCGGCCACGCGCCGAACGCCAAGGTGGCCACCGAGCTCGACGTCGACGGGTTCTGGGAGCTCGTCGTCGACGCGCTCGCGACGTACCGCTGAGCCGGTCCGCCGCGACGGCGAGGCTGCCGCCGACTGTACCGTTCGGTCGCCGTCCGAGCCCCCGAGCCCAGGAGACCCGTGCCGATCGAGGAGACCATCGACGCCGCCTTCCGCGGCGAGCTGCCGCTCGAGGAGGCGCGGTCGGCCGTCCAGGAGGCGATCGCGCGGCTCGACCGCGGCGACGCGGCGCTCGCCGAGCGCGGCCCCGACGGCAGCTGGACGGTCAACGCCTGGCTCCAGCAGGCGATCGGCCTGCACTTCCGGCTGCAGGCCATGGAGATCATCGAGGTCGGCCCGTTCACCTACCACGACAAGATCCCGCTCAAGGGCCACATGCCCGGGGTTCGCGTGGTGCCGCCCGCGACCGTCCGCCAGGGCGCCTACGTCGAGCCGGGGGCGGTGCTCATGCCGAGCTACGTCAACATCGGCGCCCGCGTCGGCTCGGGCACGATGATCGACACCTGGGCCACCGTGGGCTCGGGGGCCCAGGTCGGACGGGACGTGCACGTGGCGGGCGGCGTGGGGATCGGGGGCGTGCTCGAGCCGCCCGGCGCCCGGCCGGTCATCGTCGAGGACGGCGCGTTCCTCGGCTCGCGGTGCATCGTCGTCGAGGGCGTGCGCGTCGGCGCGGAGGCGGTGCTCGGCGCGGGCACCGTCCTGACCGCCTCGACGAAGATCCTCGACGTCACCGGACCTGAACCGAAGGAGCTGCAGGGAGAGGTGCCGGCGCGGGCCGTCGTCATCCCCGGCACGCGGCCGAAGTCGTTCCCCGGCGGCACGTTCGGCGTGCCGTGCGCGCTCATCATCGGCACGCGGTCGGCCTCGACCGACCGGAAGACGTCGCTCAACGCGGCGCTGCGCGACTTCGACGTGGCGGGCTGACGTGGCCGCGCCCTCGCTGACCGGCTCGGTGGCCGACATCTGCCTGACGCTCGTGGCGACGCCCACGCCGACGGGACACGAGGAGCCGCTGACCGAGGCGGTCCTGGCCCGCTGCCGGGCGCTCGAGGTGCCGCACGAGCGCCTCGGCAACGCCGTCGTGGCGCGCACGGGCGGCGACGGGGAGCCCGTGGCGCTCGTCGGCCACCTCGACACGGTCCCGAACTGGGACGGCGGCGGCGCCGCGCTCGAGGGCGAGCGGGTCGTCGGGCGGGGGGCGTCCGACATGAAGGGCGGCGTGGCGGTCATGCTGCGCCTGCTCGACCGCTTCGCGCGCCGCGGTCGGCCGGTCGTGCACGTCTTCTACGACCGCGAGGAGGGGCCGCACCTCGAGAACGGCATCCACCGGGTGCTCGAGGAGTCGCGGCTCCTCGGCCGTCCCGGTCTGGCCGTGGTGCTCGAGCCGACGGCCGGCACCATCCACGCGGGCGCCGTCGGGACATTGAACGCCGAGGTGGTGTTCCGCGGCGCCGCGGCGCACGCGGCCCGTCCCTGGGAGGGCCGGAACGCCGTCACGGCGGGTGGCCCGGCGCTCCTGCGGTTCGGCGCCCGCGAGCGGCGCGCCGTCGAGGTCGACGGGCTCACGTACTACGACGTCGTCACCGTCACGACCGCCGTCGGCGGCGCGGCGCGGAACGTCGTGCCCGACCGCTTCGCGCTCGGCGTCAACGTCCGCTACGCCCCGGGCCGCTCGGCTGCCGAGGCCCGTGCCGAGGTCGCCGCGCTCGCGGGGCCCGAGGCGGAGATCGCGTGGCTCGACGACGCCGCCGCCGCGCTCCCCGCGCTCGACGCGCCCGCCGTGGCGGCGTTCCTGCGTCGCACGGGCCTCGAGGTCCGGCCGAAGCAGGCCTGGACCGACGTGGCGACGTTGTCGGCTGCGGGCATCCCGGCCGTGAACTACGGCCCCGGCGACCCCGCGCAGGCCCACCAGCGTGGCGAGTGGGTCTCGGTGCCCGCGATGGAGCGGTGCGAGGACGTCCTGGCCGAGTTCCTCACGGACGGAGCCTGACGCGGCCACGCTGCGCCTCGAGAAGTGGCAGGGCGCCGGGAACGCCTACCTGCTCGTCGACGGCGACCGCCTGCCCCGGCCGCTCGACGCCGCCGCGGTGCGTCTGCTCTGCGACCCGCGGCGCGGCATCGGCGCCGACGGCGTGCTCGTCCTCGACCGGCCGACGGACGCTGCCGCGGCCGACGCGCGGATGACGATCCTGAACCCGGACGGCTCGACGTCGGAGGCGTGCGGCAACGGCACCCGCATGGTCGTCCGCTACCTGGCCGAGCGCCTCCGTCGTGACGCCGCTCGGGTCGAGACCGCTGCGGGGATCCTCCGCGGCACGGTGCACGCCGACGGGACCGTGACGAGCACGATGGCCGACGCGGCGCTCGAGGGTCCCGCCTACCGGCCGGACGACGGCACGTTCCCGTACCCGCACCGCTTCGTCTCGATCGGCAACCCGCACGTCGTGATCCCCGTCGAGGACCCCGCCGCCTTCCCGCTCGCCGAGCAGGGACCGGCGCTCGAGCACCATCGGTGGTTCCCCGAGCGCGCGAACGTCGAGGTGGTCCGCACCGTCGACCCGCACACGGTCGAGCTGCGCGTCTGGGAGCGCGGCGTGGGGGAGACCTGGGCCTGCGGCTCGGGTGCCTGCGCCGCGGCCGTGGCCGCCGTCCTCGACGGCAGCGCCGTCTCGCCGGTCGACGTCCGCCTCCCCGGCGGAACGCTGCGCATCGACGTCGGCGACGACCTCTCGATCCGCATGACCGGGCCCGCGAGCCGGATCGCCGTCGTCGAGCTCGACGACGCGCTCCTCGACGGAGCGGCCTGATGCGCCCGGCCCGCCGGCTCGAGCCGCTGCCCGAGTACCTCGCCGCCCGGCTGAACCGGCTCGTGGCCGAGCGCCGCGCCGCCGGCCGCGACGTGATCTCCCTCGGCGTCGGCGATCCCGACCTGCCGCCCAGCCGCGCGGCCCGCGCCGCGCTCGCGGCGGCGGTGCAGCGCGACGACGTGGCCCACTACCCGACGAACTGGGGGCTCCGGCCGCTCCGGGAGGCGGTGGCCCGCTTCTACGACGTCCGCTTCGGCGTCACGCTCGACCCGGACCGCGAGGTGCTGCCGCTGCTCGGCGCCAAGGAGGGCCTGGCCCACCTCTGCCTGGCCCAGCTCGACCCCGGGGACGCCGCGCTCGTCGCCGATCCCGGCTACCCCGTCTACGTCGGCGGGCCCGTCCTGGCGGGCGCGGAACCCGTGCCGCTGCCCCTCCGCGCCGACCGCGGCTTCCTCCCCGACCTCGACGCGGTCCCGGCCGCGGACCGCGCGCGGGCGAACCTGGCGATCGTCGGCTACCCGAACAACCCGACCGGCGCCGTGGCCGACGACGCCTTCTTCGCCCGACTGGCCGCGTTCGGGCTCGACGCCGACGTGCCGATCTGCCACGACAACGCCTACTCGGAGATCGCCTTCGACGGCTACGTGGCCCCGAGCTTCCTGGCCGCCCCCGACGCGCGCGAGGCCGGGATCGAGATCCTGTCGCTCTCGAAGGCCTTCAGCCTGCCCGGCTGGCGTCTGGCCTTCGCCGTCGGCAACGCCGCGATGGTCGCGAACCTGCACCGCCTGAAGGCCCACGTCGACGCGGGCGTGTTCGAGGGCCTCCAGCGAGCCGCCGTGCACCTGCTCGACTCCGACCCGGCCGAGCGCCGCGCGCTGGCCGACGTCTACGCCCGCCGGCGCACGATCGTGGTCGACGCGCTGCGGGCCGCGGGCCTCGACGTACCCGCGCCGCGGGGCGGGATGTACGTCTGGATGCCGATCCCCACCGGCGAGCCGTCCGTCGTCTTCGCGGCCCGCATCCTCGAGCAGACCGACGTGGTCGTGTCGCCGGGCGCGGCCTACGGCGCCGCCGGCGAGGGCTTCGTCCGCCTGGCGCTGACGGTGCCCGAGCCGCGCCTCCGCGAGGCGCTGGAGCGGCTGACCGAGGCGCTGGTCGGCCCGTGATCGGCGGCGTCGAGACGCCCCGGGGCCCACGAGGTACAGTCACCACATGAGCGACTCGGCGGCGCGACCGCTCGTGCAGATGGAGTCGGTCAACAAGTCCTTCGGGGACCTGCACGTCCTCCACGACATCGATCTGTCGGTCGACCGGGGCGAGGTCGTCGTCGTGATCGGGCCGTCCGGCTCGGGCAAGTCGACCGTGTGCCGCTGCATCAACCGGCTGGAGCCGATCGACAGCGGGCGCATCCTCGTCGACGGCGCGCCGCTGCCCGAGGAGGGGAAGGCGCTCGCCCGCCACCGCGCGGACGTCGGGATGGTCTTCCAGTCGTTCAACCTGTTCGCGCACAAGACGATCCTGCAGAACGTCACGCTCGGCCCGATCAAGGTGCGCCGTGTGCCGCGGGCGGAGGCGGAGTCGCGCGGCCGGATCCTGCTCGACCGGGTCGGCATCGCGGACAAGGCCGATCGCTACCCCGCGGAGCTCTCGGGCGGCCAGCAGCAGCGGGCGGCGATCGCACGGGCCCTGGCCATGGATCCGAAGGTCATGCTCTTCGACGAGCCGACCTCGGCGCTCGACCCGGAGATGATCAAGGAGGTGCTCGACGTCATGGTCGAGCTCGCCTCCGAGGGGATGACCATGGTCGTCGTGACGCACGAGATGGGCTTCGCCCGCTCGGCGGCGCAACGGGTCGTGTTCATGGACGGCGGGCGCATCGTGGAGGTCGCGCCCCCGGACCGGTTCTTCGGACAGCCGGAGACCGAGCGGGCCAAGGACTTCCTGTCGAAGATCCTGGCCCACTGACCAGCACGGGAGAAGGGGGAGACGATGGGATTCCGAGAACGACTGGCCACCGCGGCGGTGATGGCGGCGCTCGCCGCCGTCGGAGCCGGCTGCGGCGGCGACGACGAGGAGGCGGCGGAGACCGCCGCGGGCGCCGCCACGAGCGCGGCCGCCGCCGCGGGCGAGGGGACGTCCTTCGAGGCCGGCACGACGATGCAGGCGATCAAGGACAAGGGCAAGCTCGTCGTCGGGACGAAGTTCGACCAGCCGCTGTTCGGCCAGAAGGCCCCCAGCGGCGACGTCGAGGGCTTCGACACCGAGATCGCCCGTGAGCTCGCCGCGGCGATCACGGGGAGCCGGGACAACGTCGAGTTCGTCGAGGCGGTCTCCAAGAACCGGGAGCCGTTCATCGAGCAGGGCAAGGTCGACATCGTCGTGGCGACCTACACCATCAACGACAAGCGGAAGGAGGTCGTCTCCTTCGCCGGGCCCTACTACATCGCGGGCCAGGACATCATGGTCAAGTCCGACAACGACACGATCGCGGGCATCGAGGACCTGAACGGGAAGAAGGTGTGTTCGGTCGAGGGCTCGACGTCGGAGGCGAACGTGAAGGAGCAGGCGCCGCAGGCCGAGGTGCTGCTCTTCGACACCTACTCCCAGTGCGCCGAGGCGCTCGGCGACGGACGCGTGGAGGCCGTCTCGACCGACAACGTCATCCTGCTCGGCCTGATCGAGCAGAACGGCGACGCCTACAAGCTGGTCGGCAAGCCGTTCACCGAAGAGCCGTACGGGATCGGGCTGAAGAAGGACGACACGGCGTTCCGGACCTTCATCAACGACGAGCTCGAGCGGATGTACGAGGACGGCCGCTGGAAGAAGGCGTTCGAGAGCACCGTCGGGAAGGTCGAGAAGAACACACCCGAGCCTCCGCCGGTCGACCGGTACGAGTAGGCGTTGGGAGTCGTCCTCGACAACCTGGACCGCTACGCCGACGCATTCTGGGTGACCGTGCAGCTCACGGCGCTCGGCTTCCTCGGGTCGCTGGTCCTCGGGACGATCGTGGCGACCATGCGCGTCAGCCCCGTCGCGCCGCTGCGCGCGGCGGGGCTCGTGTACGTCGAGACGTTCCGGAACACGCCGCTGCTCGTGCTCGCGGTGCTGTTCGTGTTCGGGCTGACGAAGGTCGGGATCCGGTTCTCCCTGTTCACGACGTTCGTCATCGTCATCTCGATCTACACCGGCGCGTTCGTGGCCGAGACCCTCCGGGCGGGCATGAACACCGTCGGACGGGGCCAGGTCGAGGCGGCGCGCTCGATCGGCCTGACGTTCGGCCAGTCGCTCCGTGAGGTCGTGCTCCCGCAGGCCTTCCGGACGGTCGTGCAGCCGCTCGGGAACGTCTGGATCGCCATGACCAAGAACACGTCGATCGCGGCGGCGGTCTCCGTCGTCGACCTGACCGCCGTGGCGGGCCGCCTGACGACCGACCTGGCGCGCCCGTTGCCGCTGTTCGCCGGAGCGGCGATCGGCTACCTGATCCTGACCCTCCCGATGGGCGCGCTCGTGGGTGCCCTCGAGCGGCGGGTGGCGATCGTCCGGTGAGTGACGGCACGGCGGTCCTCTACGACACCCTCGGACCGCGCGGGCGGCTGCGCGTGCGTATCGCCTCGATCGTCTGCGGCGTGCTGCTCGCCGCGCTCGTCCTGCTGGCGATCGTGCGCCTGGAGGAGCGCGGGCAGTTCGAGCCCGATCTCTGGCAGCCCTTCGGTGAGTGGGTCACGTGGCGGTCGCTGCTCGAGGGACTGCAGGCCACGCTGGCCGCGGCCGCCGTCGCGATGGCGCTGGCCGCGCCGATCGGCCTGGCGATGGCACTCGGCAGGCTCTCGCTGAACCGGCCGACGCGCTGGCTGGCGGGCGGCTACGTGGAGCTCTTCCGGGCCGTGCCGCTGCTGCTCTTCATCTACTTCGCCGCGCTCGGGCTGCCGCGCTACGGCATCGAGCTGAGCGCCTTCTGGTACCTCGTCCTGCCGCTCGTGGTCTACAACTCGGCCGTCCTCGGCGAGATCTTCCGGGCCGGCATCCTCTCGCTCGACCGCGGCCAGGGCGAGGCGGCGCTCGCGATCGGGATGACCTACTGGCAGTCGATGCTGCTCGTCGTCGTCCCGCAGGCGGTGCGGAGGATGGTGCCGGCGCTCGTCTCGCAGCTCGTCACGCTCCTCAAGGACACGTCGCTCGGGTTCGTGATCCCGTATGCCGAGCTGTTGCGGACCGGGCAGATCAACGGGCAGTTCTACGGCAACCTGCTCCAGATGACGACGGTCGTGGCGCTCATCTATGTGGCCGTGAACGTGAGCCTCGGACGCGTCGCCGTCCGGTTGGAGCGCCGGCAGGCGCGGCGCTACGGCTCGGCCGGTCCGCACGCGGTCCTCGGCGAGAGCGACGTCGCGCTGCTCGCCGCGCGCGCCGGCGACGGCCGGGAGCGTGCCGGGCTCTAGATCGGCCGCCGTCCGCGGGCAGCCCACGCACGACGCGGACGGCCGCTTCGGGGTTGCGCGGGCCACGCGGTAGACTGGCCCGATATGCCCGACGCCTACCACACCGTCCGTGACGACGATCCCGAGCGGGGCGTCATCGTCGCCATCCTGCCGCAGGGCGTCGAGGAGGACGCGCTCGACGAGGTGCGCGAGCTGCTCGCGACCGCGGGCGTCGAGACGGTCGCCGTCCTGACCCAGCGCCGCGGCGCCGCCCACCCGCGCACCTATCTCGGCCCGGGGAAGCTCGACGAGCTGAAGGAGCGGGTCCGCGACGTGCAGGCCGAGGTCGTCGTCTGCGACGACGAGCTGACGCCGCGCCAGCAGCGCACCCTCGAGGACGCGCTCGGGATGCGCGTCGTCGATCGGACGGCCGTGATCCTCGACATCTTCGCCCTCCACGCCCACAGCGCCGAGGGCAAGCTGCAGGTCGAGCTCGCGCAGCTCGAGTACAACCTCCAGCGGATGCGCGGGTTGTGGCAGCACCTCGAGCGGCTCGGGGGCGGCGTGGGCACCCGCGGTCCCGGCGAGTCGCAGCTCGAGACCGACCGTCGCCTCGCGCGCGACCGCGTCAACCTGATCAAGCGACGCCTGAAGGACACGTCCCGGCACCGGGTCACGATGCGCAGGCGGCGGGTGACGAGCGAGGTCCCCGCCGTGGCGCTGGCCGGCTACACGAACGTGGGCAAGTCGACGCTCCTGAACGCGCTCACGGGGTCCGAGGTCTCGACCGCCAACCGGCTCTTCGAGACGCTCGATCCGACCACCCGTGCCTACACCTACAACGGACGCGCGTACACGCTGACGGACACCGTCGGCTTCATCCGCAAGCTGCCCCACGGGCTCGTGGAGGCGTTCACCTCGACCCTCGAGGAGACCCTCGCGGGCGACCTGATCCTGCACGTGACGGACGCCTCGGCGCCCGAGGAGGAGTGGCGCGAGCAGTACCGGGCGGTCGAGGACGTGCTGGAGCAGATCGGGGCGGGCGAGCTCCCGCGCCTGCTGGTGCTGAACAAGATCGACCGACTCGACCCGCTCTCCCGCCGCCGGGTCCGCAACGCGCACCCGGACGCGGTGCTCGTGTCGGCGCAGACCGGTGAGGGACTGGAGGCGCTCGAGGAGCGGATCGCGGTGTTCTTCGCCGGGCGGTTCGAGCCGGTGGAGCTGCTCGTGCCGCACGGCGAGGGCGCCGTGCTGTCCGCGCTCTACGCACTCGGGCAGCCGCTCGAGCGGGAGGACACGGACGACGGTGTCGTCGTCCGCGCCCATCTGCCGGAGGCCGAGAGCCGACGCTACGCCGCGTTCCGCGTCGACCCGGCGCCCCGCGCCGAGGTCCCTTCGCGCGCGGCGGCCGAGGCGACGGCCGGCCGCTCGGACGCGTGATCGATCTCCCCTTCGTGCGCCTCCACGGCGAGGCGGCGCTGCCCGAGGCGGCCCATGCGGGCGACGCGGGCCTCGACCTGCGGAGCGTCGAGGACGTCGAGCTCGACCCGGGCGAGCGCGCGCTCGTCGGCGTCGGACTCGCCGTCGAGATCCCGCCCGGGCACGCCGGGCTCGTGCTGCCGCGGTCCGGCCTCGCGGCGCGGCACGGCATCACGATCCTGAACGCGCCGGGGCTCGTCGACAGCGGCTACCGCGGTGAGCTGCGGGTCGCGCTGCTGAACACCGACCGGACCGCGACCTTCCGCGTGGAGCGGGGCGACCGGATCGCACAGCTCGTGGTGGTGGCCGTCCCGCCGGTGCGGCCGGTCGAGACGGAGGTCCTCGCGACGTCCGTGCGGGGCACCGCAGGCTTCGGGTCCACCGGGCAGCGGTAGGGAGGCGTGCACCAGCCGGTCCGCGTCCGGGTCTGCGGTCTCGTCCGCTGGGAGGACCGGGTCCTCTTCTGCAGCCAGGAGAAGGCCGGACGCCGCTACTGGCTGCTCCCCGGCGGCGGCGTCGAGCCGGGCGAGAGCCTCGAGGTCGCCCTGCGGCGCGAGCTGCGCGAGGAGTGCGCCATCGAGGAGGCGATGATCGCCGGGCCGATCGCGATCGCCGAGTCGATCGCCCCGCCCGGGGACCCGTCCGGCAAGCACATCATCCACATCCTCTTCGCGGTCGAGGTCGAGGCGTCGCTCGAGCACGTCCGCCCCGACGACGCCGCCATCCGCAACCTGCGGCTCGTGCCGGTCGAGGAGATCGCCGATCTCGACCTCCGGCCGCCGATCCACCGGTTCGTGGCGCGCTTCGAGCCGGGCGACCCGTTCGTGTCGCTCGGCTCGGTCTGGGTGCACTGAGAACCGGTTTCGGCATGAGGTCGGTGCCCGGCCGTGCCGGACGTCCGGCGCGCCGCAGATCGTTGCCGGGCGACCGCAGGCAGGGCGGTACCCTGTCGAGCGAGCCGGGACGCAAGCTGCGCCGCAGAGGGGGCGTGGGGCGGGCGACCGAGGTCTTGCTCAAGGGGCTCCTAGCCGCTCAGGGTCGACGAGCGACGTCGTCGAGCTCACCGACGCCCGTCGCTGCGATGCGACGGTCGGCCGCCGAGCCGTCCGCGCGCCCTCGGGCGTGGAGCGCAAGCATCTCGTAGAGGACGGTCGCGGCGAGCAGGGCCGTCTGCTGGCCGGGGCCGTCGTACGGCGGCGAGACCTCCACGACGTCGAAGCCCCGGAAATCGATGCCGTGCAGTGCACGGACCAGCTCGAGCGCCTGGAAGCTCGTCGGACCGCCGCACTCCGGCGTGCCCGTGCCCGGACAGAAGGCCGGGTCCACGAGGTCGACGTCGAAGCTGAAGAAGCACGGCCCGGTCCCCACGCGGGCCCGCGCTCGGTCCGCGAAGGCCTCCGGGGACAGTCCGGCCAGCTCACGCCAGGGGATCGCCTCGAGGCCGAGGTCCGCGGCGAGCGCCTCGTCCTCCGGCGCGTACAGCGAGCCGCGCAGCCCTGCCTGCACCATCCGGCCGGGGTCGACGACACCTTCCTCGATCGCCCGGCGGAAGACCGTGCCGTGGTTGTACGGGAGGTCGAAGTAGCGATCCCACAGGTCCGAGTGGGCGTCCAGGTGCACCACGCCGAGCGGGCCGTGCACCGCCGCCAGGGCGCGTAGCTCGGCCAGCGTCACGGAGTGGTCGCCGCCCATGCCGAACGACACGACGCCCGCGGCGGCGATCGACCCCACGAAGTCCTGGAGCCGCGGCAGCGTCCGCTCGATGTACCCCGGGACGGTCGGGGCGTCGCCGTGGTCGATCGTCGAGACGGCGCCGAACACCTGCACCCGCTGGTCCGGGTTGTACGGGCGGAGCAGCGCCGACGCCGAGCGGATCGCCTCGGGGCCGAAGCGCGCGCCGGCGCGGAAGGAGGTGCCGCCGTCCCACGGCAGGCCGAACACCGCCGCCTCGACGCCGTCGAGCGTCGGCACGTAGGGGAGCCGCGCGAACGTGCGAGGGCCGGTGAAGCGCGGCGTGGCGAGCGAGTCGACGGGCTGGTGCAAGGTGGCTCCTTCGGTCGGGCGGTCGCTCGCGCGTCAGTCGGACGGGTACGGGCCGACCGACAGGTCGGGCGGACCCGGAACGCGTTCCTCGACGTCGCGGGCGGCCAGCGTGGCCGTGGCGATGTCGCCCAGCGGGGCGATCCAGACGTCGCCCGCGGCGCGGGCGTGCTCGATGACCGCGCGGATCGCCTCCGCGCGCGACGCTCGCCCCGACAGGAACGGGTGCATCGTGCCGACCACGAGCCCGCCCTCGCGACGCTGGGCGTCGAGCTCGACGGTCCACAGCTCCACGAGCTTCGACGGCGCCTCGATCTGGGTGCCGATCTCGGGGACCGGCAGGAACGCGTACTGCTCCCAGTCGTCGAGCGACCAGTGCGGCGGCAGCTCCGCCACCCGCCGGTCACCGACCTTCAGGACGTACGGCCGGTCGTCGTCCATCAGGCTCGAGTCGTAGTCGAGCCCGTGCTCCGCCACCAGCTCGAGCGTCGTCCACGTCGCCTGCCACATCGCCGCCCGATGACCGCGCGGCGTGACACCGCACGCCGCGAGCGCCTCGAGCGCCGTCTCGAAGTCCGCCCGCTGCTCGTCCTCCGTCATCGTCGTGGCGGTGACGTGGGTGTGCGAGTGGTGACCGACCTCGTGGCCCGCCTCGAGGATCGCCGCCACGGTGCCCGGCCAGAGCCGCGCCGTCACGCCCGGGACGAAGAACGTCGCCCGGACCTCCTCCTCGGCCAGCAGCCGCAGGATGCGCGGCACGGCGACCCGTGGCCCGAAGGCCTGGTGGGTCATCGCCATGGCGTCACGCCAGGCGCCGGGGTGGGCGGCGAGGATCGCCGACTCGGCGTCGACGTCGAAGGTCAACGACAGCGCGCAGGCGCTGCCGGAGGGGAAGGCCGGGGAGGGCGTCATGTCGTCGTTCCACCGTTCGGGGACAGGATCTGGCCGACGAGGGCGCCGGCGGGCTCGGACAGGAGGAACGCCGCCACGGCCGCCACGTCGGCGGGGAGGCTGATCCGGCCGAGCGGCACGTCGGCCGCGTAGCGCTCCACCATCGCCTCGTGTGAGAGCCCCGCATCCCGCGCGTCGACGTCGAGCTGCGGCGTGTCGGTGACGCCGGGCGCGATGCCGTTGACGGCGACGCCGTCCGGGCCGACGGCGCGGGCGGCGGAGCGGACCAGCGAGACGATGCCGCCCTTGGAGGCGGTGTACACCGCGGCGTTGGGCCAGCCCGTCAGGCCCCACTCGGAGGCCACGGCCACGATCCGCCCGTAGCGGCGCGCGACCATGCCGGGCACGCACGCCTCGAGGAGCCAGGCGGTGCCGAGCAGGTTGACGTCGATGGTCCGGCGCCAGTCGTCCGGGTCGGTCTGCTCGAACGGCGCCATCGTCATCACGGCGTGGTTCGCGACCAGGAGCTCCACGGGTCCGAGGCCGTCCTCGACCGCCGCCACGCCCGCCCGCACCGCCTCGGGATCGCCGACGTCGAAGGGCACGGCGAGCCCGCCGATGGACGCGGCCGTCCGGGCGGCCGTCACCGGATCGACGTCGTTGCACGCCACGCGGGCGCCCTCGGAGGCCAGCCGCTCGGCGATGGCGCGGCCGATGCCCTGGCCCGCGCCCGTCACGAGCGCCGTGCGACCCGCGATGCCGCGCAGGCCGCTCACATCGCCGCCCCGGCGTTCGGCGACACGACCTGGCCGACCATCGTGTGCGGCTCGAGCAGGAGGAAGCGCACCGTCGCGGCGATCTCGGCGGGCTCGACCAGTCGCCGGAGCACGAGCGACTCGATGTAGGCGGGATCGCGCAGCTCCGGCGTCATCAGGGGCGTGTCGGTCGGGCCGGGCGCACAGACGTTGACGCGGACGCCGTGCGGCGCGAGCTCGAGCGCCAGCGACTTCGTGAACGCGTGGATCGCGCCCTTCGCGGCGGCGTAGTGCGGCGCGTCGCCGTCGCCGATCAGCGCGAGCTCCGAGCCGATCGTGCAGATCGCGCCCCGCCCGTCGGCCCGCAGGGCGGGCACGACGGCGCGGCAGACGTTGACCGTGCCGCCGAGCTGGACGTCGAGCATCCGTCGCCAGGCCGCCGCCCCGACGCCCGCGAGCGGCCGCTGCTCGTAGAAGCCCGCCGCCGTCACGGCGTAGCGGACCGGTCCGAGCGTCCGGCCGGCCTGCGCCACGGCCGCGTCCACCGCCGCCGCATCGGACACGTCGACCACCGCGTGGCCGTCGCACGCCGACGCGGGCTGCAGGTCGAGGCCGAAGACCGGCACCCCCGCCGCCTGCAGCTCGAGCGCGCACGCCGCCCCGATGCCCGAGGCGGCGCCGGTGACCACGGCGACCCCGCGGTCGCCGTCTCCGGTCGCGGTCAGAGCAGCTCCAGCACGATCGGCCCGGGGCTGCCGCCGTTGATGACGATGATGTCCTGGGGACAGGCGGACACGGCGAGGACCAGGTCGACCTCGGCCCGCAGCACGACGTGGTCGCCGGGCTTCGTGCCGGCCGCCCGCCAGGCGAGCCGATCACCCTCGAGGACCGGGATGTCCATGAACAGGTTGATCGGCTGCGGGATCTCGATGTCCTCGTGGCCGAGCTCCGCCATCGCGAGCTGCAGGTTCTCCTGACAGGACGCGTGCCAGCCCTCGACGCCGAGCCCCTCGTAGCGGCTGGGATCGCAGGCCGCGATCAGCATGTCGTGCCGACCGGGGCTCCGGTCGTCCTCCAGGGTCAGGATGGGTCGCCGGCGATTCGTGACGAACGGCTCGCCGGGCAGCGGGAACAGCCGGTCGAGGAAGGCACGGGTGTGGGAGGCGCTCGCGTACTCCGACACGTCGTCGGCCCGGAACGCCCACGTGTCGGCGACCTGTTCGCCCTCGGGGTCGACGACCCGCACGCGGTCGCCCGCCGCCAGGCGCACGGCGCGACCCTCCCGCGCGGGGATCTCGATCCGGCGCGCGTCTGCGTCCTCGGTCATCGGTCAGTCCCCTGCGGCGCTGCGGGCCGTCATCTCGGTCGGCTTCGAGGTGCCGGGCCCGACCCGCTTCCGGGCGGTGACGTAGTACAGCCCGCCCGCCACGAGCATGCCCGCCAGCCACGAGAAGTCCGTGTTGCCGAGCGCCTTGGCCACCGGGCCCTGGAACTCCTCGACGAGGCCGAACTCCCACGCCCAACCGGCGATCAGCCCGGCGACGAGCGAACCGATGGCGCGCCAGTTCACGTCGCCGAAGGGCGACCGCTCGGGCGGCGCGTAGAGGCCGTCGACGTCCACGCGACCGCGACGGAGGACGTAGTACTCGACAAGCGTGATGCCGGCCCAAGGGCTGATCCAGACGATGATCGAGATCATCCAGTGGTCGAACGACTGCGCGAAGCTGTCCGAGCGGAGGAAGAAGACCAGCACGATCGAGCCGAGCACGCCCGCGGCGGCCGAGATCTTCCAGCGGGGGATCTTGATGTCGAGCGACAGGGCGGCGAGCGAGGCCGAGTAGATGTTGAGGATGTTCGTCGCCACCGGGCCGTGCAGGATCACGAGCAGCACCGGGATCGTCATGACGCCGAAGACCTCGGCCACGATGCGCGACGGGTCGGCCTCCGTGTTCGTGGACGCGATGGCCGCGCCCAGCGTGGCGAGCCAGACGGTCGGGATGAACATGCCGAGCGAGGTGCCCCAGAACACCTGCCGGTCGGTGAAGTCCGTCCGCGTGAAGCGCGAGTAGTCGCTCGAGTACGTCAGCCACGAGATGCCCCAGCCGACGCCGATGGCCGTCATGAGCTGGGTCATCGAGGTGAAGGACTCGCCGCCGGAGAGGTCCGACCGGTTCCAGGCGATGTCGACCTCGACGGCCGCCAGCACGGTCATCAGGACCATGATCGCCGCCGCGATCGGGACGGTCCACTTCTCGAACGAGCGGATCGCGTAGTAGCCGTAGATGGCGATCAGGACCTGCAGCAACATGATCCCGAAGCCCACCGCGTACCGCGCGCCGGAGCCGGCGTCGTACCCGAGCTCGCGCAGGACGCCCATGGCCAGGTCGAGCACGATCCAGGTGTTGACGCCGAGCCAGCCCATGGCCAGCAACATCTGGGCGACGCCCGGCACGTAGGCGCCGCGCCGGCCGAAGGCGCTCCGGGCCAGGACCATCTGGTTGACGCCCGTGCGGTGCCCCATCACGGAGAAGAGCCCGAAGATCGCACAGCCGATCACGTTGCCGACCACCACCACGAGGATGGTCTGCACCAGGCTCAGGCCGAGGATGATCCCGAGCGCGCCGAGCACCCAGTTGATCGGCGCGATGTTCGCGCCCATCCAGATCCAGAACAGGTGGAGCGGCGTCGAGTCGCGGTCGCCGGTCGGCACCGGTTCGATGCCGTGCGCGTCGAACGGTACCGGCTCGCCCGACGTCTCCCGCGTCCGTGTCGCCACTGTGCCTCCTCGTGCCTCGGTCCTGTTGGGGCGGGATGGTCGCACCTCGGTCGGACGACGCCTACTGTGCAGAACGCCAATACGCGCGTCGACCGTGGGATCGTCATACAGTGCCCGACGTGACCGTCGATCTCGTCGTCCGGAACGCGGTCCTCCCCGATCGCGACGGCGTCCACGACCTGGAGATCACGGACGGCCGCTTCGTGCGCGTCGGCCCAGCCCGCGACGTGACGCCGCGCCGCACGATCGACGTCGCGGGCCGCCTCGTCACGCCGCCGCTCGTCGACTGCCACCTGCACCTCGACGCCTCGCTGACGGCCGGTCGCCCGCGGTACAACGAGTCCGGCACGCTGATCGAGGGCATCCACCTGTGGGGCGAGCTCAAGGGTGACCTGACGGTCGACGACGTCCTCGCGCGGGCGCGCGAGGTGGTGCGCTGGTCCGTGGCCCAGGGGACGCTGCACATCCGCGCCCACGCGGACGTCAGCGGCCCGAACGAGGCGCCGCTCCGGGGCCTGCTGGCCCTCCGGGACGAGGTCGCGGATCTCGTCTCGATCCAGGTCACGGCCTTCCCGCAGGACGGCCTCTTCGCCGACCCGGCCGACGAGGAGCGGTACGAGCGCGCCCTCCGGCTCGGCGCGGACTGCGCGGGCGGGATCCCGCACTACGAGCCGACCGCCGAGCTCGGCCTGCGCGAGGTGCACCGCGTCTTCGAGCTCGCCCGCACGTACGGCAAGCGGATCGACGTGCACTGCGACGAGACCGACGACCCGGCGTCGCGCTACCTCGAGGTGATGGCCGACGACACGGTCCGCCACGGGCTCGGCGGTCGGGTGACGGCGAGCCACTGCACCGCGATGGGGTCCTACGAGCCGTACTACTCGTCGAAGCTGCACGGGTTCCTGCGCCGCGCGGACATCAACGTGGTCGTCAACCCGTTCGCCAACGCGCTGATCCAGGGGCGGCTCGACCCGTATCCGAAGCGGCGCGGGTTCGCGCAGCTCAAGGAGCTCCGCGCGGCGGGCGTCAACGTGTCGCTCGGCAACGACGTGATCATGGACCCCTGGTACCTGATGGGGCGCGCCGACATGGTCGAGGCCGCGCAGCTCGCGCTGCACTTCTGCCACATGAGCGGCCGCGAGGAGATC
>CADCWC010000341.1 GCA_902806305.1 uncultured Thermoleophilia bacterium
CTTCGTATCGTCCTGAAGGCGTGCGGAAGGTCAGTGGCCGTCCGCTCCCGCCGTGGTCGCCACGGCGCTCTCGCCGGCCGTCGGCGCGGCCGCCGGCGTCACGACGGGCGCCCCGGGCGCGATGGCCTCGACCGGCGGCGTGATCGACGGCGCGGCGCCGAGACCACGGCCGATGCCCGCGACGGGCGCCGCGGCGACGGCATCGGATGACGTGACGTCGACCCGCTTGACGACGACCTCGACCCGCCGGTTGGTCGGGTCGACCCCGTCCGTCGGGACCAGCAGGCGCGTGTCGCCGTACCCGACCGGGACGTCGTTGCCGTGGGCGTCCGGCTCGAAGCCGAACGAGACGAGGGTCCGCCACACGTTCGTGGCGCGGTCCTGCGAGAGCACCAGGTTGCCGAACCGGTCGCCCGGATACGGACGGGCGTCCGTGTGGCCCTCGACCACGACGGGGTTGCGCCCCACGCGGTTGACGGCCCGCGCGACCACCGAGAGCAGCGGCAGGGCGGCCGGCTTGACCTCCGCGCGGGAGACGTCGAAGAGCACGTCGTCCGTCGTCAGGCGGATCACCAGCCCGCGCTGGTCGATCGTCGTGCTGACGAGCTTCTGCAGGTTCAGGGATCCGATCTGGGCGTCGATCCGACGCTTGGCCTCGCGCAGCTGGTCCTCCTGCCGCTCGGCGTCCCGCTCGGCCGTCACGGCGGCGCCCGACCCGATCCCCGCGCCCTTGCGCAGCGGGCCGTCGCCCGGCGACTGGCGATGGGCCTCGGCCCGGTCCTCGCTGAGCGTCGGGTCGTTGCCCCCGACGCTCAGGACCGACCGGCCGCCCGAATCGGCCAGCGGGCCCGCGAAGCTCGTGCGCAGGGAGCGCGAGAGCTCCTCGAACTTGCCCTGATTCACGACCGACATCGAGAAGAGGACCATGAACAGCGCCATGAGCAGCGTGATCATGTCGGCGTAGGTCAGGAGCCACCGCTCGTCGGCGTGTTCGGTGTGGCGCTTCTTCTTGACCACGGGCGTCAGGCGGCGAGCTTCTCGGTGGCCGCGCCGGCCTCCTCGGCGCCACCCTCGGCGAAGGTCTCACGCTCCTTCGGGGTCAGGAACGTCTTGAGCTTCTCCTCGACGATCCGCGGGTTGTCGCCCGCCTGGATCGACAGGATCCCCTCGGTCATCATCGTGCGCGCGTCGGCCTCCTGTGTGGACAGCTCCTTGAGCTTGTTCGCCACGGGCAGGTAGATGAGGTTCGCGCTGGCCACGCCGAAGAGCGTCGCCAGGAACGCCGCGGCGATGGCGGGCCCGAGCGTGGCAGGGTTGTCGAGGTTCTCGAGGACGTGCACGAGCCCCATCACGGTGCCGATGATGCCGATCGTCGGCGCGAAGCCCGCGGCGTGCGTGAACACGGTGGCCGCGGCGTGGTGTCGACCGGCCATGGCCTCGATGTCGAGGTCGAGGATGTCCTTGACGAGCTCCGGATCGGTGCCGTCGACGACCAGGCGGACGCCCTTCGAGAGGAACGGGTCGGTGATGTGGGCCGCCTCGTCCTCCAGGGCCAGCAGCCCCTCGCGCCGCGCGTGCTCCGCCATGCGGACGAGCGTGCGGATCCCCTCCGGGCGGTCAGGCGTCGTGCCCGTCATGGCCTTGATGTAGAGCTTCGGGATGGCCAACGTGCCGTGGAGCCCGACGGAGGCCATGGTCACCCCGAGCGTGCCACCGACGATCAGCACGATCGGCGCCGGGTGGAGGAACGCGGCGGGGTTGCCGCCCTCCATCAGCATCGACAGGACGGTCGCCACGAGCGCGAGCCCGAGGCCGATGATGGTGCCCGGATCCACCGGGCTACGCCTTGCCGTCCACGCTGGTCACAGGGGTCTCCATCGTCACCGGGACCTCCGAACGTGAGCCCGGCAGCACGTGTGGGCGCGCGGTCACGCGCCGCCGGAACTCGATCACGAGCGCCGTGATCTCCTCGGGCGTCTCGGCGACGATCAGCTTCTTGCCCGTGGTCAGCGTGACGACGGTGTCGGGGGTCGCCTCGACGGTCTCGACGAGGTCGCCGTTGACCCAGATCTCGCGCTGTTCGCGTCCGTGGTGGAGCTTGATCATGGAGGCGTTCCGTTCGGTGGCGGAGAGCTCGGTGCGGGCGTCGGGCAGCGCGTGGAGCGCCGCCCGGACGGCCCGTGCCTGCGCCGCCACCGGCTCGCGCGCCACCGGTGACCGGTGACGCGCGAGGCGGAGGAGGACGCTGCTCAGCATGGGTGGACGAGGGAGCGGGAGGCCGCCTAGCGCTTGAGGTTCACGAGCTCCTCGAGCATGGAGTCGGACGTCGTGATGACGCGGCTGTTCGCCTGGAAGCCACGCTGCGCGGTGATCATCTGGGTGAACTCGCCGGCCAGGTCGACGTTCGACATCTCGAGCGTCCCACCCATGATCGAACCGCCCCAGGCCGCGGCCGCGCCCCACTTGACGGCCTCGGTGCTCTGGTCGGTGGCCCCGGGGTTGAACGTGCCCGAGTTCGGCGTGCCGCGCAGCAGGTTGCCGCCCACCCGGTCGAGGCCGTTCGGGTTGGGGAACTTGGCGCAGGCGACGCGCGAGAGCGGCACGGCGTCGCCCTTCTGGTAGGAGCCGCCCGGGTCGTCGGAGCCGGCCACGTACGTCACGGTGCCGTCGCGCCCGATCGACACGGACTGCGCGTCGGCGGGAATCCGGATCCGGGACAGCTCCGTGGCGAAGGTCGGCGCGGCGGGCGGCGCGAGCACGGCCGCCTGGCCCGCCACGTACTTGCCGGCGGGCATGACGAGGTAGCCGTCCTTGTCGAGCGTGAAGTTCCCGGCCCGCGTGAAGGCGAAGTCCGTCAGCGTCACGGTGCCGCCCGCGTCGGCGGCCGAGGCCACGATGAAGTGCCCGTCGCCCTGGATGGCGAGGTCGGACCACTGGCCCGTCGTCTGGGACGAGCCCTGGGTCAGGACGGACGAGATGCCGCCGAGCTGCATGCCGAGGCCGACCTGGGTCGGGCCCGAGCCGCCGCCCGAACCGCCCGGCGCGCTCGCGCCGCGCAGGGTCTGCGACATCATGTCCTCGAAGGCCACGCGCTGGGCCTTGAAGCCGACGGTGTTGACGTTCGCGATGTTGTTGGCCGTCGTGTCGAGCATGACCTGGTGGTTGCGCAGGCCGCCGATGGACGTGAAGAGCGAGCGGAGCATGGGGTCCTTTCGGGTGGTGGGACGACGCGCGTCGGGCGTCGTCTCCCGACCTCCTCGAGCTGAGGGCCGGCCGGTCTGACGGGGTTTGACGGGGACGGGTCTGGCGGTCCGGCTTCAGATGAGGACGGCGGCGTCGATGTTCGTGAACACCGCTCCGTCGCCCTCGGCGCGGGGCATCGCGGTCACGACGGTGCGGTTCGGGACCGCCACCACCATGGCCATGTCGTCGAGCAGGACGAGCGCGTCTCGGCTGCCCTTGGCGGCGGCCTGGTCGATCCCCGCTCCGAGGCGACGGAGCTGGGCCGGGTCGAGGACCATCCCCCGGCTCTCGAGGCGCTGCGTGGCGTGGGCCGAGAAGCGGAACCCGACGGAGTCCTGGAGCACCGCCCGGAAGTCGGTCCCGCCCGCCGACCGTGCCCCGACGGGGTCGGCCTGCGGCAGACCGCGCGCGGGCGCGATCCGGCCGACCGGGCTGAGCCGCGGGTCCATCAGTGGACCCGGCCGATCTGGTCCGTGCCGATCCGGGTGTCGCCGATGCGCAGCAGCACGCCCTTGGCGTCCTGCTCGACGCCGTCCACGACGCCGCTCACGACCTTGCCGTCGGCGTCGGTGTAGTCGACCGTGCGGCCGATCAGCGCGACCGCGCTCGAGAACTCCTGGCCCGAGCCGATGCCCGTGAGCTTCTTGTTGACGCCGGTCAGGTTCTCGACCGACGAGAACTGCGCCATCTGGGTCATCATCTGGTTCGAGTCCGCAGGGGCACTCGGGTCCTGGTGCTGCATCTGCGCGATCAGGAGCCGCAGGAAGGCGTCCTGACCGAGCTCGCCGCTCGTGTCGCGCGTCCCGTCGGCGAACTGCGCCTGGGAACGGTCGACCTGGCTCGGCCGCGGCGGAGCGAGCGCATGGGGCGTGCTGGGGATCTCCGGCATCGGCGTCACCTCCTTCTGGTGGTGGTCGGGGTGGTCTCGGGTCGTGGAGCGGGCGGCACAGGTCAGGCGAGCAGGGAGACGCCCTGCTCCCCGGCCGACGGGCCGGCGAGGGTGCGGTCCGCGGTGGGCTGGTCATGGCGCTGGGTCACCGGTGCGGACGGCCGCCGGCCGGGGCCGCGATCGTCGTCCGCGTCGCGGCCGCTGCGGGCCTCCGAGCGCGAGCTGCCCTCGCCGTTGACGCGGACGTCGAGCCGGTCGACCTGCACGCCGCGCTCGGCGAGCGCACCCCGCAGGTCGGCGGCCGCGGCGGCGAGCAGGCGGCCCGCGTCGGCGGTCTCGGCGATCAGATGGGCGCTCGCGACCCCGTCGCGGATCTCGAGCCGCACGACGACCTCACCGAGCTCCCGGGGCGTCAGGTGCATGCGGACGCGTGCGCCCTCGCCCTGCTGCGAGACCCGGAGCCGCGCGGCGAGCCCCTCCACAAGGCGGTCGAAGCGGTCACGGTCGATGCCGCCCGTGCCCTCCGCGCCCGCCGCCGACGAGGCGGCCTCGGCGTTGACGAGCTGCACGCCGTTCGGTCCGGCCGGACGCTCGGCGGCGCCGTCGGGTCGCTCGCCGGTCTCGCCGCGGCCCGCGTCGCCACGCGTCCGCGGTCGAGCCTCGCCGTCACGCGCCACGCCGGCGGCGGCGGCGGCGGGAGACGGCGAC
>CADCWC010000342.1 GCA_902806305.1 uncultured Thermoleophilia bacterium
CGGGTGCGCTGTAGACGCCGGGCGCGCGGGGCCAGTCGAGCAGCGGCTGCCCGGCGAGCGCCTGGCGGGTGTACTCGCGCCATGCGAGCGCCGGCAGCGTGCCGCCGAGCACCGGCTCGCCGTCCCACTCGGTCGTCATCTCCCGCGGCGTGTCGGGGTAGCCGACCCACACCGCGGCGGCGCGCTGCGGCGTGATGCCCACGAACCACGCGTCGCGGTAGTCGGACGTCGTGCCGGTCTTGCCGACGGCCACGCGACGGCCGAGCGACGCCCGCCGGCCGGTGCCGTAGCTGACGACGCCCCGCATCGCGTCGATCGTCGCGAGGGCGTCGCCCTCGGGCACGGCCCGGACGGTCCGAGGAGCATTCACGTCGTCCTTGCGCGTGCCCGGGAAGTCGACCCGAAGGATCGAGATCGGATCCATCGTCGGGTCTCGCACCTCCGAGTCCCGCGGTCGGAAGCGCAGCGACCCGCCGACGCGGCGGCCGGCGTTGGCGATGGTGGCGTAGGCGTGCGACAGCTCGAGCGGCGTGACGGTGGTCACGCCGAGGCCGATCGAGTGGACGCTGTCGAGCGGCGACGTCACGCCCATCCGGTGGGCCATCGCCGCCACCTTGGCGGGTCCCACCGTGAGCGTCAGCTGGGCGTAGACGGTGTTGTCGGAGAGCGCGGTCGCCTTCTCGAGGTCGAGCGTGCCGTAGGAGGCGCCGTGGTCGTTCCCCACGGACCACGTCCCGCCGTCGGGCAGCGCGAACAGCTGCGGCTTCGAGACGAACGTCGTCTCGGGACGGATGCCCTCGCGCAGCGCGGCGAGCAGGACGAACGGCTTGAAGGCCGATCCAGGCTGTCGGCGGCCGTGGGTGGCGATGTTGAACTGGCTCCGGCGGAAGTCGTCGTCGCCGGAGATCATCGCCCGCACCTGGCCGGAGCGCGGGTCGATCGACACGAGCGACCCCTGTGGGCCACGCCCGCGGAGCGTCCGCCGGACGGCGCGGCGGGCCTGCTCCTGCTCGCGCAGGTCGAGCGAGGTGTACACCTTGAGGCCGCCGCCGAAGGTGCGCTCGGTGCCGTAGCGGTTGACGAGCTGCTCGATCACGTAGTCCACGAAGTGCGGCTCGCGCGTCCGGGCGCGGCTCAGCGCCGGTCGCCGGTGGCGCGGCAGGAGCCGGAGCCGCTTCGAGTCCTCGCCCTGGTCCGGCGTCAGGTAGCCCGTCTCGACCATCTTGTCGATGACCACGTTGCGCCGTGCGCGCGCGGCCTCCGGGCGGGCGATCGGGTCGTACAGCGTCGGCGACTTCGGCAGCGCGGCCAGGAGCGCCGCCTCGGCGACCTCGAGCTGGGACGCGGGCTTCCCGAAGTAGAACCGGGCCGCCGTCTCGACGCCGTACGTGCCGTGGCCGAAGTAGATCGTGTTCAGGTACTGCCCGAGGATCTTCTCCTTGCCCCACTTCCGCTCGAGCTGGTAGGCGAGGAGCGCCTCCCGGAGCTTGCGCCGGAGGCTCTGCTCGGCGTCGAGCCCGCCGGTCCGCGAGGCGAGGTAGGTGTTCTTGACGAACTGCTGCGTGATCGTCGAGCCGCCCTCGACCGCGTCGGCCTGCACCCGGCGGAACGCCGCGCGCACGACGGCCTGCGGGTCGACGCCGTCATGCTCGTAGAAGCGCTCGTCCTCGATGGCGACGATCGCGCGCTTCATCGGCGTCGAGATCTGGTTGGGCCGGACCAGCACGCGCGACTGCGACGACCGCAGCTCCGCCAGGCGCACCTGCTTGTCGCCGTCCTGCGCGTAGATGGCGCCGATGCGGTCGGGCGTCCGCCGCTCGATCTGGTCGAGCTGCGGCACCTCCTGGGCGATCGCCGTCATGAAGCCGAAGAAGGCCGAGACGACGCCGAGCACGCCGAGCAGGGCGAGCACGGTGGCCAGACGGAGCCAACGGATCCGTCGTCGTCGCGGACGTCGCGGAGGAGAGGTGCTCGGCGCCTCGAACGAGAAGCGCAGCGGTGGCGTTCCCCTGGTCCGTCGTCGTCGCATGGTCTGCCGCCCGGTGCCGAGCCGCGGCGAAGCGGGCACTGTACCGCCGGCCGGGCCGGCCGGCGTCGGTATCCTCCGGCCGATGCCCGCGGACGTCCGACCTCTGCTCGCGCACACGGTCGACGTCCTCCCGGCGGGCGGGCTCGAGGCGCGGCTCCGACGGGCGGAGGCCGAGGGCCGGCCGCTCCGGGTGAAGCTCGGCCTCGACCCGACGGCGCCCGCCGTGACGCTCGGCTGGGGGGTCGTCCTCGGCAAGCTGCGCGCCTTCCAGGACGCCGGGCACACGGCGGTGCTGATCGTCGGCGACTACACGGCCCGCGTCGGCGACCCGAGCGGCCGGTCCGGCACCCGCCCGATGCTGACCGCCGAGCAGATCGCCGCCAACGAGGCGGACTACCTGCGCCAGTTCTCGACGTTCCTCGACCTCGACCGGGTCGAGCTGCGCCACAACTCCGAGTGGCTCGGCGAGCTCGGCACCGCGGGCCTGCTCGAGCTGGCCGCGCGGACGACCGTCGCCCGGATGCTGGAGCGCGACGACTTCCAGCAGCGCTTCGTCGCCGGGACGCCGATCTCGCTCCAGGAGCTGCTCTACCCGCTCCTCCAGGGCTGGGACTCGGTCGCCGTGCGAGCCGACGTGGAGATCGGCGGGACCGATCAGCGCTTCAATCTCCTCCTCGGCCGCGACCTCCAGGAGCAGGTCGGACAGGAGCCCCAGGTCGTGATGACGCACGAGCTGCTCGTCGGGACCGACGGCGTGCGGAAGATGAGCCAGTCCCTCGGCAACTACGTCGGGCTCCTCGACCGGCCCGAGGACGTCTACGGCAAGACGATGTCCGTCTCGGACGACGCGATGCCGCAGTGGTTCCGCCTCGCCTCGGGCCTCGACCCCGCGGACGTCACGCGGACGCTCTCCGCGCTCGAGGACGGGTCGCTGTCGCCGGTCGAGGCGAAGCGGGCCCTGGCTCGGGCGGTGACCGCACGGCTCCACGACGCGGAGGCGGCCGAGGAGGCCGCCCGGCGCTTCGATCTGGTGCACCGGGCGCGCGCCGTCGCCGCCGACGTGGCGGAGGCCGACCTGCCGCCCGGCGACCCCGTGCACCTGCCCGCGTTGCTCGTGCGGCTGCTGGACGTGCCCTCGACGTCCGAGGCCCGCCGGCTGATCGCGAGCGGCGCCGTCCGCCTGGACGGCGACGCGGTCGGGGAGCTCGACCTGGCCCGGTCGGCGCTCGCCGGCCGGGTGCTCCAGCGCGGTCGCCGAGCGTTCGTCCGGCTCCGCGACGGGGCCGGGGACGGCGGTTGACAACGACAGCCCGCTCGGGCATGATTCTTCGGTCGCCGCCGAGGGTATCCTGCGGGACAGAGCAGCGCGCAATCCTCGTCGAGCATCTCGCACCCAAGGGGAGCGGGCGCTGTACTCTGAAGGACCGGCCCGAGATCTCGGACTCCGAGCTCGAAGGCCGAAGGACCTGCGCGAGCGGGTCGGCGCCATCAGACATCGAACGGTGATCTGGCGGACGCTTGCAGGGCAGGAAACCCCGTGGTAACGTTCGGGGTCGTGCTCGACCGAGCACCCGGTCTTTGAAAACTGAACAGCATGGATTGCCGCGACCACTGAAGGCGGTCGGACCTCGGTCCGATCGACGGCGGGGTCGCGGTTGTCAGTCGAGTTTTTAGCCCGCCGGACGGCGCGACCCTCGGGTCGCGTGCGGACCGGCATAGAACGGCTCTCCGGCTACCGGTCCTCTTTGAGGGGCACGGATGTCGGAGGTGCCAGATCAACCTCCTCAGCCAGATTCCGCGGCCTCGTCAGCTCCCTCGGGAGTGGGGCCTGCGGTTTCGCTAGGTCTTCACGGAGAGTTTGATCCTGGCTCAGGACGAACGCTGGCGGCGTGCTTAACACATGCAAGTCGAGCGGAAAGGCCCCTTCGGGGGTACTCGAGCGGCGAACGGGTGAGTAACACGTGGGTAATCAACCCTTGACATCGGGATACCCCGGGGAAACCCGGATCAATACCGAATAAAGTGCGGAGACGCAGGTCGCCGTACCAAAGGTAGCTTCGGCCTCCGGTCAGGGACGAGCCCGCGGCCCATTAGCTAGTTGGTGGGGTAACGGCCTACCAAGGCGACGATGGGTAGCTGGTCTGAGAGGATGATCAGCCACACTGGGACTGAGACACGGCCCAGACTCCTACGGGAGGCAGCAGTGGGGAATCTTGCGCAATGGGCGAAAGCCTGACGCAGCAACGCCGCGTGCGGGACGACGGCCCTCGGGTTGTAAACCGCTTTCAGCAGGAACGATGATGACGGTACCTGCAGAAGAAGCTCCGGCCAACTACGTGCCAGCAGCCGCGGTAATACGTAGGGAGCAAGCGTTGTCCGGATTTATTGGGCGTAAAGAGCTCGTAGGCGGTTCGGTAAGTCGGGTGTGAAAACTCTGGGCTCAACCCGGAGAGGCCACTCGATACTGCCGTGACTTGAGTCTGGTAGGGGAGCACGGAATTCCTGGTGTAGCGGTGAAATGCACAGATATCAGGAGGAACACCGGTGGCGAAGGCGGTGCTCTGGGCCAGTACTGACGCTGAGGAGCGAAAGCGTGGGGAGCGAACAGGATTAGATACCCTGGTAGTCCACGCCGTAAACGTTGGGCACTAGGTGTGGGGGGACGTCAACTCCCTCCGTGCCGTAGCTAACGCATTAAGTGCCCCGCCTGGGGAGTACGGCCGCAAGGCTAAAACTCAAAGGAATTGACGGGGGCCCGCACAAGCGGCGGAGCATGTTGCTTAATTCGATGCAACGCGAAG
>CADCWC010000343.1 GCA_902806305.1 uncultured Thermoleophilia bacterium
CGGGTGCCGGGCCATCGTGTTGTCGTTCGTGGTCATCGCGCAGGGGCCGACGAAGACGTCGTCCTCCACCACGGACCACGCCGTGAGGTAGACGTGGGACTGCAGGCGGACCCGGTCGCCGACGACGCAGTCGTTGTCCACGCACGCGCCGCGGCCGACCACGCTGCCGGCGCCGATGCGCGAGCGCTCGCGGACGAACGCCTGGTCGCCGACGATGGCCCGGGCGCCGACGTGGGCGCCCGCGAAGACGATCGCCTGGCAGCAGACGACCGCGCCGGCCTCGACGACGAGCGCGGGCGGCGCCGCGGCGCCCGCGGCGGCCGAGCGCGCGTGGAGCGTCGGCGCCTTGCCGAGAATCGCCCCGTCCTGCACGACGACGCCGTCGCCGAGGACGACGCCCGCGTGGACGACGACGTTCGCGCCGAACGCGACGTCCTGGCCCACGGACGCCGACGGGGACAGGACGAGCCCGGGGGCGCTGGGCGCAGCCATGGGCGGATACCCTAGTGCGGTGCCCGGCCCAGAGCCCACGCCGCGGTTGCGCGGCGCCGTGCTCGGCCTGGGCATGATCGGCCGCCACCACGCGCGGCTGCTCCAGGCCTCCCCGCGCGTCACGTTCGCGGGCGCCGTCGACCCCGCCGGCGACCGGCACGGCGTCGTGCACGATCCCGCGCTCGTGGTCCCGACGGTGCGGGAGCTGCTCGACCGCGGGCCGCTCGACCTGGCCGTCGTGGCCGTCCCGACCGAGGAGCACCTGGGGGCGGTCCGCGAGCTCGTCGCCGCGGGCGTGAGCGTGCTCGTGGAGAAGCCGCTCGCCGCGACGGGCGGCGAGGCGAGCGCGATCATCGACGCGGTCCGGGAGGCCGGGGTCCACGCCGCCGTCGGACACGTCGAGCGCTTCAATCCGGCCCTCATCGAGCTGCGGCGGCGCGTCGGCGACGGCCAGCTCGGCGACGTCTTCCTGATCGCCACCGAGCGGGTCGGCCCGTTTCCCGACCGCATCCGCGACGTCGGCGTGGTCAAGGACCTGGCGACCCACGACCTCGACCTCGTGTCCTGGCTCGGCGGGGCGCCGGTGGAGCGCGTCGCCGCGGAGACCCAGCACCGGATGGGGCGCGAGCACGAGGACCTCGTCCTGGTCACGGGACGGCTGGCGGAGGGCGTGACGTTCAACGTCAACGTGGACTGGGTGTCGCCGACGAAGGTGCGCCGCACCCGCATCCTCGGCGAGCGCGGGATGCTCGTCGCCGACACGCTCACCGCCGACCTGACCTTCTACGCCAACGGCCAGGTCACGAGCGACTGGGCCGCCTCCCAGCAGCTGCGCGGCGTCTCGGAGGGAGACATGACCCGCTACGCGCTCGAGCGCCGCGAGCCGCTGCTCGTCGAGCTCGAGCACTTCTTCGACCTCGTGGCCGGCCACCCGGGCGCGCAGGCCGTCACGCTCGAGGAGGGGCGCCAGGCCGTCCGCACCGCCGAGGCGGTCCTGGAGAGCGCCGCTTCGGGCCAGACCGTGGTGCTCGACGGCGCATGAGGGCCGTCGTCGTCGCGCTCGGCAAGATCGGGCTGCCGCTCGCCGCCCAGCTCGCGCGCGCGGGCCACGACGTGGTCGGCTGCGACGTCGATCCCCGCGTCCTGGAGTGCGTCAACGCCGGCCGGTCGCCGTTTCCCGGCGAGGCCGGCCTGGACGAGATGCTGGCCGAGCAGGTCGCCGCGGGGCGCCTGCGCGCGTCGGCCGACACCTCCACGGCGGTGGCCGAGGCGCCCGACCTGGTCATCGCCGTCCCGCCGCTCGTCGTCGATGCCGCGGCACGGCCCGACTGGAGCGTCCTCGACGCGGTGGCCGGGGCCATCGGCGCGGGGCTGCGCCCCGGCACGACGGTCTCCGTCGAGACCACGGTCCCCGTCGGCACGACGCGCGAGCGGGTGACCCCCATCCTGGCCGGGGAGAGCGGCCTGCGGCCCGAGCAGGACTTCCACGTCGTCTTCTCGCCCGAGCGCGTCTTCTCCGGCCGGGTGTTCGCCGACCTGGCGTCCTACCCCAAGCTCGTCGGCGGCCTCACGCCCGCCGGCGAGGCGCGCGGCATCGCGCTGTACGAGGCGTTCCTGCCCGCCGAGGTGCGCGGCATGGGCTCCGCAGAGGCGGCCGAGCTCGCCAAGCTCGCCGAGACGACCTACCGCGACCTGAACATCGCCTACGCCAACGAGCTCGCGCGCTACGCCGACCGGCTCGGGGTCGACGTCGGCGCCGTCATCGACGCGGCGAACTCCCAGCCGTTCTCGCACATCCACCGGCCCGGCGTGGCGGTCGGCGGGCACTGCATCCCGGTCTACCCGCGCTTCCTGCTGGCCGGCGCGCCCGAGGCGCGGCTGCCCGCCGCGGCCCGCGCGGTGAACGAGGCGATGCCCGCCTACGCGGTCGACCTGCTCGGCGACGTGCGTGGGCGGCGCGTCCTGATCCTCGGCGTGGCCTATCGCGGCGGGGTCAAGGAGACGGCGTTCTCCGGCGCGTTCGCGGTGCGCGACGAGCTGACCGCCCGGGGCGCCGATCCCGTCGCCCAGGACCCGCTGTACACCGCCGACGAGCTGACCGACCTCGGCTACAACCCGTGGGACGGCGGCACGGTCGACGCCGTGCTCGTCCAAGCCGACCACGCCGACTACGCGTCGCTGACGCCCGCCGGCCTGCCGGGCGCGCGGCTCGTCGTGGACGGCCGCGGGGTCCTCGACCCGGCACCGTTCGCCGCCGCCGGCGTCCCCGTCAGGCGGATCGGCCGGGCCTGAGCAGCGCCTCGACGACGCGCCCGCCGGCCTGGCCGTCGCCGTAGAGCTCGGGGCGCTCGGCCGGCACGGGGCGCTCGAGCGCGGCGAGCGCCGCCGCGGCGTCCAGGTCCACCAGGACGTTCCAGCCCGCGTCCACGGTCTCCGTCCACTCCGTCGTGTCGCGCAGCGTCACGCACGGCACCCCCGCCAGGTAGGCCTCCTTCTGCACCCCGCCCGAGTCGGTCAGCATCGCGCGCGCCCGGGTGAGCAGCGCGGTGAAGGCGAGGTAGCCGAGCGGCGGGGTCAGGCGGATGTGCGGCGCGCCGTGGAGCTCGTCGAGCCAGCCCGCGGCGTCCAGTCGCGCCCCCGTCCGCGGATGCAGCGGCAGGACCGCGGGCAGCGGCAGCGCGAGGAGCAGATCGACGAGCCGGCGCAGGCGCCCGGGATCGTCCACGTTGCCCGCGCGGTGGGCGGTGACCAGGACGTACTCGCCCGGCCGGACGCCCGCGTCGCGCAGCGGCGCCGCATCGGCGCGGGCGCGCGGCTGGACGAGGAGGGCGACGTCCACCATCACGTCGCCGACCACCTCGACCCGTCCCGTGACCTGCTCGAGGCGCAGGCGGTCGGCCGGAACCTGGCTCGAGCAGAGCAGCAGGTCGCTGAGGTGGTCGGTCAGGACGCGGTTGAGCTCCTCGGGCATCCGCCGGTCGAAGGACCGCATCCCAGCCTCGACATGCGCGACCGGGATCCCCGCCTGCGCGGCCGCGAGCCCGCCGGCCAGCGTGGAGTTCGTGTCCCCGTAGACGAGCACCCGGTCGGGCGCGTGCTCGTCGACGAGCGGCGCGAGCGCCGACAGCATCCGGGCGGTCTGCTCCGTGTTCGAGCCGCGCCCGAGGTCGAGCTCGACCGCCGGGGGCGGGACGCCGAGTTCGGCGAAGAAGACCGCGCTCATCTCGTCGTCGTAGTGCTGGCCCGTGTGGACGAGGACCTCGTCGGCGCGCTCGCGCAGCATCCGCGAGACGGCCGCGGCCTTGACGAACTGCGGGCGGTTGCCGACGACCGTGAGGACCTTCACCGCGCCGCGCCGCCGTCCGCGGCGATGTGCTCGGCCACCCGCGCGGCGACCGCGTCCGTGAGCGGGCCGGGGACGTGCGGCAGGGCGCGCCCGTCGATCGCGCGCACGGGATGGACCTCGCGGACCGTGGACGCGAGGAACGCCTCCTCGACCTCCGCGAGCTCATCCCGGGTGATCACGCGCTCGCGCGCCTCGGAGACCGCCATGACGACGCGGCGGGTGATCGAGTCGAGGATGTGGTCGCTCAGCGGCGGGGTGACGAGGCCCTCGCCGGGCAGGACGCAGAAGAAGGACGACGTCGGCCCCTCGAGGACGCGGCCGTGCGGCGTGACGAGCAGCGCCTGGTCGGCGCCCTGCTCCTTGGCCAGACGCGTGGCGAGCATGTTCGCCGCGTAGGAGAGCGACTTGATCTGGTCGAGCAGCCGCGTCGGGGCGTACTCCACCGTGGCCAGCCCGAGCTCGGGCGGCAGCTCGGGGAGCTCCTCGAGCAGCGCGAGCCGCTTGCCACCGCGGGTCCACACGAGCCGCAGGACGCCGTCGCCCGGCTCCGCCGCCGCGAGCAGGCGCTCGACGTCGGCCCCCAGCGCCGCCGGGTCGAACGCGTCCAGGCGCAGGTTGCGCGCGCTGCGCGCCATCCGGTCGAGGTGGGCGTCGAGGGCGAAGACCCGGCCGCCGTACAGCCGGCAGACCTCGAACACCCCGTCCCCGCGCAGCAGCCCCTCGTCCGTGACGGGGATGCGGGCCTGCTCGACGGGAAGGACGTCGCCGTCAAGGACGGCCAGGAGCTCCATCGCGCGAGGGTAACGAGGGGCGCGGCCGCCCGGCCCCCGGGAGGGACGCGCACGCCCCGCCCGGGCAGCCGGCGACGGGCGCCTACTGGTACAGCGCGGCGTCGCTCGCGTCGCGGGTCTGCGCTGCGCCGCCCGAGCCCTCCTGCTCCTGCGAGCCGCCCGCGCCGTCCTTCTCCGGGCACGGCTCGTCCCC
>CADCWC010000344.1 GCA_902806305.1 uncultured Thermoleophilia bacterium
CCGCGTCGTCCTGGTGCGCCGCTTCGCCGCGGAGGACGGGCAGGCCGTGGAGCCGTCGCCGCTCCTCGAGGAGCTCGAGCGCGCGCTCGGCGCTCCGCCCGCGACGTACCGCCACGGGCTCGGCGACCTCGTGCCGGAGCTCGGGACGGCGCCGAGCCGACGCCTGCGCCTGCGGGCGCTCTGCCGGCTCGCCGTCGACGACCCCGAGACGGCCCGGCGGCTCGCCGAGCGGGAGGGGGCGTCGCGGGCGCTGCGCCGCGCCGCCGACGCCTTCGCGCGTCGGACCGCGCTCCGCGACCCGGCGGTGCTCGAGGAGCTGCGCGCCAACGACCGGTACCCCGCCACGACGCTCGAGCGCTTCGCCGACTGCTCCTCGATGTGGTTCGTGGAGCGCTACCTCGACCCGAAGGACATCGACGGCCAGCCCGCCGCCCGGGTCATCGGCACCGTCGCCCACACCGCCCTCCAGCGGTTCTACCGCGCGCTGCCCGCGACGCTCGGCAAGGAGCGGATCGAGCCCGACGACGCGGAGCGGGCCGAGGAGCTCGTGCGGGCGCTCGGAGCGGAGGCGTTCGAGCAGTACCTCCCCCTCGACACGCTCGAGGCCCGGCTGCTCCAGCGCCGGCTGCTCCGGGACCTCGCGTCGTTCGTGCGCTCGGAGGCGCGCACCGCGTCACCGCTCGCGGCCACCCGGCTCGAGGTCTCCTTCGGCGGCGCGAACGCCGCCCCCGGCCTGAAGGACGGCCTGCGCATCGAGGACTTCGCCGTGACCGGGAAGATCGACCGCATCGACACCGATCCGCTCTTCTCGGCCCGCGGCCTGGTGCAGGACTACAAGAGCGGGCGGGCGTTCTCCGCGAGCCAGATCGCACGCGAGCGGCGTCTCCAGATCCCGCTCTACATCCTGGCCACCCGCGAGCTGCTCGGCCTCGAGCCGATGGGAGGGCTCTACCGCAGCCTCTCGCCCGGCAACGCGACCCGGGGTCTGCTCGACGCGACGCAGGGCGACGCGCTCCCGAGCGGCCTGCAGCCCGGCGACCTGCTCGAAGCCGACGACTTCTGGGGACGCGTGGACGACGCGCGGCACGAGGCCACCGCCATCGTCCGGCGCATCCGTCGCGGGGACGTCCGCCACGACCCGCAGAGCGGCACGTGCCCCTCCTGGTGCGCGTGTCCGACCGTCTGCCGGGTGCCGCGGCCATGAGCGAGCTGAACCCCGAGCAGGCCGCCGCCGTCGCGGCCCGCGGCGAGGTCTTCGTCTCGGCCGGCGCGGGGACGGGGAAGACGACCGTGCTCGTCGAGCGCTTCGCGCGGGCGGTCCTCGAGCGCGAGCTGACCCCGGAACGGATCCTCGCGATCACCTACACCGACCGGGCGGCCGCCGAGCTGGCCGCCCGCATCCGGGCCCGGCTCGTCGTGGCCGGTCGACCGGAGCTGGCCCGGAGCCTCGACCGGGCCTGGATCTCGACGATCCACGGCTTCTGCCAGCGGCTCCTGCGCCGCCACGCGATCGCCGCCGGGCTCGATCCCGCCTTCACGGTGCTGGAGCAGCCCGTGGCCGACGCCCTGCGCCGGGAGGCGTGGACCGGCGCGCTCGCAGAGCTCGAGGCGCGGCGCGGCGAGGACTTCCTCGATCTCGTCACCGCGTACGGGGAGGAGCGCCTGCGCGAGATGATGGATCGCGCCCACGAGGCGCTGCGGACGTCGGGCGACCCGCTCGGCCTGCCGGAGCCGGCGCCCCTCGACCTCGGCGCCGCGGTCGAGCGGGCGCGGTCGGCGGCGCGCGAGCTGGTCGCCGTCGTCGAGGCCGGCCCGGCGGGTCGGTGGGGCGCAGACAACGCCGACCGCGCGGCGCAGCTCCTCGCCCTGCTCGACCGCCGGCCGGCGCCGATCGAGCTGACCGCCCTCGACGCCCTGCACGATCGAGGTCAGGAGGACCGCGCCGCCCCGTACCGCGAGGCCGTCGCGGCGCTCGAGTGGGCAGCGCGCGAGGCCGTCTGGGCCGCCGTCCGGCCGACGCTGGACGACCTGTTGACCGTCTACGCGCGCCGGTACGCGGCCCGGAAGGCCGACCGGTCCGGCCTCGACTTCGACGACCTGCAGCTGGAGACGCTCGCGCTGCTCGAGCGCCGTGCCGACGTCCGCGCCGCCGTGCGCGACGGGTTCTCCGAGATCATGGTCGACGAGTTCCAGGACACGAACCGCCTTCAGTGCGCCCTCGTCGACCTCGTCTCCGCCCCCCACGTCGACCGCTTCTTCGTCGGCGACGAGCACCAGTCGATCTACCGCTTCCGACACGCCGACGTCGACGTCTTCCGCTCGCGGCGCCGGGACGTCGCCGCCCGCGAGCGGACGGGCGACCCGGCGGCGAAGAGCCTCACCCTGCAGCGGAACTACCGCTCGCGTCCCGAGGTGCTGGCCGCCGTGAATCACCTGTTCCGGCGGGGGTTCGGTGCCGGGTACACGCCGCTCGTGGCGGCCGGCGAGCATCCGGACGCGCCGACGGAGCCGGTCGTCGAGGTGCTCGCGACCGACGCCGACACCGCCCGACGGGCCGGGCTCGAGCCGCGGGAGTCCGAGGCCGCGCACCTCGCCGCCCGGCTCGCCGAGCTGGTCGCCGAGGGCGCCTGCACGCCGGGCGAGATCGTGCTGCTGTTCGCGGCCGGCACGGACGCCGACGTGTACGAGCGGGCCCTGGAACGGGCCGGTCTCGACACCGTCTCCGCCACGGGACGACGGTACTTCGCGGGGCAGCAGGTCGGAGACGTGGTGGCGTACCTCCGCCTGCTGCGGAACCGCTACGACGACTTCGCCCTGCTCGGCGTCCTGGCCTCGCCGTTCGTCGGCGTCTCGAACGACGCCCTCGTGCACGTCCGGACCGCCGCGGGGCGACGGCCGCTCTTCCGGGCGTTCGAGGGCGGATCGCTGCCGGCCGCGCTCGCCGCCGACGACGCCCGGCTGCTCGGCGCCTTCCTGCAGCGCTTCGAGCGGCTCGTGGGGCTCTCCTCGCGGCTGTCGCTCGCCGCCACGATCGAGCGGATCGTCGTCGAGCACGACTACGACCTCGCCCTCCTCCGTCGTCGCGACGGCCTGCGCCGCTTCGCGAACCTGCGCAAGCTCGTCCGGCTCGCGCGCGACTTCGAGTCGCGGCACGGCCGGAGCCTCGAGGGCTTCCTGGCCGAGGTGGCCGAGCGCGGCGTCGGCTCCGGTCGGGAGGCGGAGGCCGTCGTGGCCGAGGAGGGCGGCGACGCGGTCCGGCTGCTGACCGTCCACGCCGCGAAGGGCCTCGAGTTCCCGGTCGTGGTCGTGGCGGACGCGGGCCGCGGCAACGGCCCGGCCGGGGAGGACGTCGTGCGGGGCGCCGACGGGGCCGTCCACCTCAAGGTCCCGGACCTCGACGGCGGTCGGCGTCCGACGGCCGCGCACGCCGCCGCGGTCGAGGCCGAGCGGCTCGCCGACGAGGAGGAGCGCCGGCGCGTCACCTACGTCGCCTGCACCCGCGCGGCGGGACGGCTGATCGTCTCGGGGTGCGTGTCGGCGTCCGCGGTGGAGCGGCGCTCCACGCCGGTCGGGTGGCTGCTCGGCCTCCTGGACGTGCCGCTCGACGAGGACGGCGAGATCGTCGTGCCGGGTGGCCGCATCGCCCTCCGGCTCGACCCGGGGCCGACGCCGGCGACGCACGCTGCTAACGCTCAGGCTTCCCCTGAGGTCGAAGGTCAGCTCGCGTTCTTCGGCGACCCGTCCGAGGTGGCGGCGGTGGAGCTCCCGCGCGCCCTCTCCCTGCCCGCGCTCGAGCCATTGCCCGCGCCGCCCGCCGCGGCGCCCGGGCGGCTGTCGTTCTCCTCGCTCGCGCTGTACGAGCGCTGCGGGTACCGGTTCTACGCCGAGCACCTCCTCGGCCTGCGACCGTCGGAGAGCTCGGCGCCCGGAGCGCTCCCGGAGGTCGACGAGGCCGCCGACGCGACAGTGGCCGCGGCCGCGGGCCTCTCCGCCACGGAGCTCGGCACGGCCGTCCACGACGTCCTCGAGTTCGATGCCGCGCGGGACCCGGCCCGCCTCGAGCGTCGCGTCCGGGCCCTCCACCCCCACGCGACGGCGGTCGACGTCGAGCGCGTCGCCGAGCTCGCGGAGACCTGGACCCGGCTCCCGCTCGCGGCGCGCGTCGCGGCGCGTCGCGACGTCCGCCGTGAGGTCCGGTTCGTGACGGAGGTGGCCGGTGTGACGCTGAGCGGCTACATCGACGTCCTGGCCGCCGACGACGGCGACGCGCACGTCGTCGACTACAAGACGAACCGCCTCGACGGCCGCACGGCAGCCGACGTGCGGGACGCCTCCTACGGGCTCCAGGAGGCCGTGTACGCACTGGCCGCGCTCCGCCGCGGCGCGCAGACGGTCGAGGTCTCCTTCGCCTTCCTCGACGGCGAGGGCTCCGAGGCGTCGCGACACTGGACGCGCGAGGATCTCGCCACGCTCGAGGGGCGTGTCGAGGCCGTGGTGCGCGCGGCGTCGGACGGCCCGTACCGGCCCCGGCCGTCGCCGGAGGTCTGTCACGGCTGCCCCGCCCTCGGCCTCGTCTGCGCAGGCCCCGACCTCGACCGCATGCATGGCTCCCCCGACGCCTGACGGCGCCGCGCGCGGCGGCGGGCGACTCCGTCCCGACGCACCGCCCGAGCGGCGTGCGCCCGTGGTCGTGCGGCGTCTGCGGGCGGAGTACCCGGAGGCGCGGACGTCGCTCAGCTTCGAGGGACCGTGGCAGCTGCTCGTGGCCACCGTGCTGTCGGCCCAGTGCACGGACGCCCGCGTGAACTCCGTGACCCCCACC
>CADCWC010000345.1 GCA_902806305.1 uncultured Thermoleophilia bacterium
TCCTGCGCTGCCGGCGGCGTCGGCGCAGCCGTCCCGTCGACGCGGTCGTACTCGACCCGGAACGGCTCGTAGTCGACCTCACGCACGGTGTCGTACGAGGCCCCGGACAGGTACGCCTCGACGTCGGGGGTACGGGCCACGCCGACGAACACGTCATCGTCCGCCCGGGCCTGCAGGCGGACGTCGCCCAGGAAGGCCTCGGAGAAGACCCAGTCCGCGGCGGCGTCGTCCGCCTCGACCAGGTCGATCCGCTCGGAGAGGATGGCGTGCGAGCTCGTCGCAAAGGTCTCCGTCGGCGTCGCGAGGTATCCGTCGTCGCGCTGGGTCTGATCGGCCCAGAGCGCGCCGACCCCCGCCGCGAGCAGACCGGCGCCGAGAAGGGCCGCGAGGCTCCCGACGACCACAAGGGCGATGCGCCCCGCGGTCCAGCGGGCGGGCGGCGACGATGGAGAGGTCGGAGCGGCGGCCATGGGTCCCCTCGTTCACATGCTGGATGCGCGACTATAGTGATTCAACACATGAAGTCAACCTCGCCTGAAAGCGAGCACGCCTGGAGGTTCGTGACGAACCACGCCCACGTGCTCGAGTGCATCCACGCCGATCCGAGCGCCCGACTCAGGGACATCGCCGACGACGTCGGGATCACCGAGCGAACGGCGGCAGTCATCGTCAAGGACCTCGAGCAGGCGGGGTACCTGACGAAGAGCCGCGACGGCCGCCGCAACCGCTACGAGGTCCACGGCGAGCTGCCGCTCCGCCACGCGAGGCACCGACACCGCACGGTCGGGGATCTGATCCGGTTCCTGGAGAGCGGCGAGACGCCGAGTGCGTCCGTGCCTCGGTGAGCAGGCAGCACCCGGCGCCGCGTGAGCTGGTCACCGAGCCCGCGTCGGCGGCCGCGCCCGTCGGTTGCGTCAGGACTCGAACAGCCGCCGCTCGTGGGCGAGCACGACTGCCTGGACGCGGTCGCGGAGGTTCAGCTTCTGGAGGATGTGCGTGATGTGGGTCTTGACGGTCGCGTCGCTGATGTAGAGCTCCGCGCCGATCTCGGCGTTCGAGAGGCCGCGGGCGATCAGGCGGAACACGTCGAGCTCACGTGCGGTCAGTTCGTCGAGCCCGCCGGGTGGCTGCGGGTGCGAGATGCGCGTGAACTTCTCGATGACCCGCTTCGTGATCGCGGGTGAGAGCAGCGCCTCGCCACGGGCGACGACGCGGATCGCGGCCAGGAGCTGTTCGGGCGGGTCGTCCTTCAGCACGAACCCGCTTGCCCCGGCGCGGAGCGCCTCGTAGACGTACTCGTCGAGGTCGAACGTCGTCAGGATCAGCACCCGCGCGGAATCACCCGCCGCGAGGATCCGCCGCGTCGCCTCGAGCCCGTCGAGCTCCGGCATGCGGATGTCCATGAGCACGACGGTCGGGTGGAACCGCGCCGCCTTGTCGACGGCCTCGAGGCCGTTGCTCGCCTCTGCGACCACCTCGATGCCGGGCTCGCCGGAGAGCAGCATGCGGAAGCCCGCGCGGACCATCGACTGGTCGTCGGCGACGAGGACGCGGATGCTCATCGCTGGTAGCGGTCGACCGGGAGGCGCGCGCTGAGCACGAAGCCGCCGGAGGGTGTGGCTGCCGCGCTCATCTCCCCGCCGTAGATGGTCACGCGTTCGCGGATGCCGAGGAGGCCGTGACCCTGTCGTCCGTCGCCGGTCGTGGGGCCGCTGCCGTCGTCGGCGACCTCGACCGCGAGCTCGTCCGGGCCGTAGCGGACGGTGACGTCGGCCTGCCGTGCGTCGGCGTGTCTGAGTGCGTTGGTCAGGCCTTCCTGCACGATCCGATAGGCGGACAGATCGATGCCGCGCGGGAGCGGGCGTCGCTCGCCGTCCACGTGCAGCCGGACCGGCAGGCCGGCGCGACTGACGTCGTCGACCAGCGCATCGAGGGCATCGAGGCCCGGTTGGGGGCCGAGGTCGACGCCGTCGCCGTCCTTGCGCATCGCCCCGAGCAGGCGGCGCATCTCGGCGAGGGCCGTGCGGCCGGCCCCCTCCACGCGCCCGAGGGCCTCGCCGTCCTCCGCCAGGGTCCTCGGCAGCCTGTGCCGGACCGCGCCGACCTGGAGCACCATCACGCTCATCGCGTGGGCGACGATGTCGTGGAGCTCGCGCGCGATCCGTGCCCGCTCCTCGGCGACGGCGACGCGGGCCGCCGCCTCCCGTTCCCGCTCGGCCAGGGTCGCCCGCATCTCCGCCGCCTCTCGGTCCCGCTCGGCCAGCGTCGCGCGCATCTCCGCCGCCTCGGCCTGCTCGGCACGCTCCCGCAGGGCGTAGCCGGCGACCCACGCCACCACGTACCGGAGCGGGACGAAGACGGCGACGCTCAGCGTGTGGGGGCCGGGGATGTTGTCGACGATGACCAGCATGCCGCCCAGCACGATGGCCAGGCCGATGCCCGCCTGCCGCTCGTCGCGGACGTTCCCGAGCAGGAACGCGGTCGCCAGGCCGACGACGCCGATGCTGCCGATGAAGGGGATCAGCAGGCCGTCGACGAAGCTGAGCGCGCCCGCCATCACCCAGTAGGCGGCCGGGGCGGCGAACGGAAAGCGCCGCTGGGCGAACAGCGGCAGGACGAGGATCGCGACCGCGGGCACCGAGAACCAGAGGCTCGTCGCGGGCGCGCCCCGCGCGTCGCGCCCGACCACGAGCTCGAGCATGCCGGCGACCGCCAGCACCGCGACCAGCAGCTCGAACCAGCACTCACGCGCGAGGTGGCGGGCTCGGTCCATGCGGTGAACGTACTTCAGCCGCTCCGGCGTCGCCTCATCCGGAAGTCGGAGACGGAATCGGCGCCGAGTCGGAGACACGACACGGCTTTCCGACGAGGCCGCAGCCACCACGGGCTCCTAGCGTCGAGGCATGCACTCGACCACGAAAAGGAGAGCCCCGATGAACGTCACCCTTCCCTTGACGCAAGCCGCGCCGCGCGCCGAGGCAGCGCGCTCGGTGGAGATCCCGCAGTACAGCCGGCGCGCGATCCTCGCGATCTGGGCGGCTGCCGCCCTGCCGATGGCGGCGGCCGCCTGGCTGGTCACCCCGCTCCTGGCCGACACGTTCGGCGGCGACGGCATCGTGCCGATGGCGAAGGCGCTCTACGTGACCCTGACCGTCGGCCTCGTCTGGCAGTTCGTCCTCGTCGCCGGCCTCGTCCGGCGCGAGCAGGGGACGCTGCGGTGGCCGATCGTTCGGGAGGCGCTCTGGCTCCGGTCGCCGCAGAGTCCGCGCAGCGGCCGGGTCGGCGGCCGCGTCTGGCTGATCCTGATCCCGCTGATCGTCCTGTTCGGCGCAACGCACGAGCTGGTCCCGTCGATCGCCGCGCCCGAGAACCGCGACTTCGCCACGCTCGTCGAGTCGGACGCGGGCAAGGCGTTCCTGAGCGGCGCCTGGGGCTGGTACGCCCTCCTCCTCGTGAACTTCGTCTTCAACACGGCCCTCGGCGAGGAGCTGCTCTTCCGCGGCTTCCTCCTGCCGCGCATGAACGGTGCGTTCGGTCGCGGCGACTGGGTCGCGAACGGGCTCCTGTTCACGGGCTACCACCTCCACGTGCCGTGGGGGATGCCGGCGACGCTGCTCGACATGTTCTTCATCGGGTACGCGACCAAGCGCTACCGGAGTGCCTGGATCGGGATCGCCGTGCACAGTGCCCAGAGCGTGGTGCTCGCGATCCTGATCCTCACGCTCGTCATCTGACCCGCGTCCGACGGAGGCAAGCACGCGGCTCGCGTCCACGACGAGCCGCGTGCTCCGTCCCGGAGCACCGATCCGCGCCGGTTTCGATGTGGGCGCGCACGTCGAAGAGGTCCGCGACGTCGCCGAGGCGGAGCTCCAGGACGCAGGCGCTGCCTCGACGCCGCCCAGACAGGCCGACCACCCAGAGGAGCGTCCGATGAGCGACATCGACTTCAGCAGCTTCGATGCCCTCACCTTCGACTGCTACGGAACGCTGATCGACTGGGAGCGCGGCATCCTGAACGCGCTCCAGCCGGTCCTTGCGCCGCACGCGGTCGAGGCCGACGAGGGCGAGCTGCTCGAGCGCTACGCCGAGCACGAGGCAGCACTCGAGGCCGGTGAGTACCGACCGTACCGCGAGATCCTCGCGCTCTCGCTGCGCGGCCTCTGCGCGGACCTCGGCGTCACGCCGTCCGAGAACGACGTCGCCGAGTTCTCGGACTCGGTCGGACTGTGGCCGGCGTTTCCCGACTCGGCCGCCGCGCTGCGTCGGCTCGCGGAGCGCTTCAGGCTCGGCGTCATCACCAACTGTGACGACGACCTCTTCGCGCGCTCCAACAGGCGCCTGGGCGTCGACTTCGACTGGATCATCAGCGCGCAGACCGCCCGCAGCTACAAGCCGAGCCTGAACACCTTCGAGGTCGCCTTCAGCACCATCGACGTGCCGCGCGAGAGCATCCTGCACGTCGCTCAGAGCCTCTATCACGACCACGTCCCCGCCAAGCAGCTCGGGATGAGCACGGTCTGGATCAACCGCCGTCACGACAGATCCGGCTTCGGCGCGACCCCGGCAGCTCGGGCGACGCCCGACGTGACGGTCCCCGATCTCCGCACGTTCGCGGGACTCACGGCCGAGCGTGTGCGCCGCGGAGCCTAGACCGCCAGCTCCCACTCCTGCACGCGCACGACGTTCCCCTCGTCGTCCACGTCGTCGATCTCCCGCAGCATCCTGAAGCCCGCCTTCTCGACGACGCGGCCGCTCTCGGGGCGGTCGAGCGGCGTGTGCGCCACGATGCGGTTCACGTCGCGGCTCTCACGCGCC
>CADCWC010000346.1 GCA_902806305.1 uncultured Thermoleophilia bacterium
GACCCGCCGGTAGTACGCAGCCGGGCCGTCGGCGGCGTCGACGTCCGGCTCGGGCGCGCCCGTCCCGGCGGCGGACGGGACGCGCGCGATGTCGCCAGGCCCCTCGACCAGGCCGTGGTAGACGGGCGCGCGCACGCGGCCGTCGTCCGTCCACTCGCTGAACTCGACGAGCGCCCGTAGCTCCGGCTCGACCCAGGTGACGCGACCGCGCCGCAGGCGCGGATCGCGCGCCGGCCGGTCGAGCGGCGCGCGCTCCCGCTCGAGTGGCGTGAGGCGCTGGAGCAGCCGGCCGATCGCCGCCTCCGAGAGGCCGCTGCCGACGTGGCCGACCCCGGCGAGCTCGCCGCCCGCGGTGCGGGCGCCGAGCACCAGCGAGCCGAGTCGCTCGCGGCTGCCCTCCCCGCGCGTCCAGCCGACCACGGCGAACGGCTCGCGGAGTCGCACCTTGACCTTCCGCCAGTCGGCGGTCCGGCGCCCGGTCAGGTACGGCGAGCCGCGGCGCTTGGCCACCACGCCCTCCAGCCCCCGCTCGCGGGCCGCCGCGAGCAGCGCGGCCCCGTCCGGGAACGCGCGCGAGAACCGGACGGTGGCGCTCGTCTCGTCGACGAGCGCCTCCAGACGGTCCCGACGTTCGCCGAGCGGCAGCCCGTGCAGGCGCTCACCCTCGAGCTCCAGGAGATCGAAGACGTAGTACACGAGCGTCCCTCGACCGTTCTGCAGGAGCTGGAAGCTCGGCCGCCCCGCGCCGTCGAGGGCGCAGATCTCCCCGTCCACCACGACGCGCGGCGACCGCAGGCCGCGACCGAGGTCGTTCGCGACCGCGGCGAAGCGCTCGCCGTACTCCCGACCGCTCCGCGACCAGAGGTCGGGCTCGCCGTCCTCGAGGCGGGCGAGCACGCGGTAGCCGTCCCACTTGACCTCGTACAGCCAGTCGTCCCCCTCCGGGACCTCACTCGAGAGGGTGGCCAGCATCGGCTCGTAGCGCGGCGTCTCGTGGGTGGCCTCCGCGGCGTCGTCGCCCGCGCGGCGCAGCAGCAGCCAGTTCCGCTCCTCGCCGTCGAGCCGGGCCGGGACGAGCGTCCACGTGCCGCGCAGGCGCGTCCCGTGCAGCCGGAACGTCAGGCCGCCGTCCTTCCGCTCCTCCACCGGCTCCCAGACGCCGCGGTCGTACACGTCCATCGTGCCCGCGCCGTACTGCCCCGCCGGGATGACGCCCTCGAAGGTGGCGTAGGACATCGGGTGGTCCTCGGTGTGGACGGCCAGGCGGCGCCCGCCGGGCGACGTCGGGAGCCCCTTCGGCACGGCCCAGCTGGCGAGCACCCCGTCGCGCTCGAGGCGGAGGTCGTAGTGCAGGCGGCGCGCCGAGTGGCGCTGCACGACGAACACCGGCCCCGCGGCGCCCTCGGTCGGGGCGTCGGCGAACGGCTCGGGGGTCCGACTCGCGTCGCGCTTGCGCCGGTAGGCCTCGAGCTGCGGTCCACCCTCTCCGCCGCCCGCGTCGCCCCCCATGACCCGCGGCTACCCGCTCGCGGCTCGTTCTGAACCGTGCCGGCCGGAGGCCTCTACTGGTTGAAGCCGGGCTGCGGCAGCGCGGCGAGGCTGTTGCGACTGGCGTTCAGCTGCGAGATGGCGCGTTCCATGGCCAGGAACTGCGTCTTCAGCCTGCTCTCCGTGGCGGTCAGGCGCGTGGTCATCTCCGTGATGCGCGTCTGGAGGCGCGACACCTGGGTGCCCGAGCCCGCGATCGCGCTCTGCAGGGTGCCGCCGGTCTGGGTCAGCAGCTTCGTCACGTCGGAGAGCCGCTGGGCGATGCCGTCCTCGGCCTCCGTGGCCCCGTCGCGGTCGAAGATCGCCCGCAGCGCGGTGCGGTCGGACGCGAACAGCGCGGTGAACGTGGCGCTGTCGAACGTCAGCCGGCCCGCCAGCGTGTCCTTGTTGACCCCCGTGCCGATGGCGCCGGTCGACAGCCCCGCCGACGAGGCCGTGTTCCTGCCCGTGTCGAGCCCCGTCACGACGTCGCCGAACGCGCGCTGCAGCGCGTCCTTGACCGACCGCAGCTGGCTCGACCCGAACAGCGTGCCCTTGTTGCGGTCGACCTCGTTCGTGGGCGCGGTGACGGACTTCTCGCTCATCTTGATGTTGAGCATGTCCATCGCGCCGTTGTAGGCGTCGACGAGGGCCTTGGCGCGCTTCTCGGCCTCGGCGGCGTCGACGGACAGCGGGTCGGTCGTGACCGTCGAGGCCGACGTCGCGACTGCCTTCAACGTCAGCGTCGCGCCGGGGATGATCGACGTCGCGGTGTTCGACGCGCTCGTGACGTCGGCACCGTTCACGTTGACGATCGCGTCGCGGGACGTGACCACGTGCGCGGCCGGGTTCGGGACGCCGCCCGCGACGAAGCCGAGGTCCTGCGCGATCGAGCTCAGCGGGTCGAAGCGGACGTCGGACGCCGCACCGGTGGCCGAGCCCGTCACCTGGAGCCGTCCGTCGATGACCGCCGCCGTCACGCCGCCGTTCGAGGCGTTGATCCTGGCCGCGACCTCCGCCATCGTCATCCCCGCCGTCAGGGCGACCTCGAAGCTGAGCGCCGACGCGGCCGCGCCCTCGTCGCCGACGATCAGGCGGAGCGGCCCGCTGGTGCGGACGGTGCCGTAGCCGGACGCAGTGGTGGAGGAGACGGTGGCGGCGGAGAACTGGGTGTCGAACGCCGCCACCCCGGTCGTCATGCTGACATCCGAGAGCGCGGCGTCCAGGCCGATCGCCGACTGGACCCTGAGCCGGCCGCCGGCCTCGATCGTGACGGTCGAGCCGGCCATCCCGGTCTGGACCGCCGCCCGGAGGTCCTCGAGCGTCGAGGTGGCCGTCACGGTGTAGCCGACCGACACGGGGGTCTGCGATCCCGGCTCCCCCTTGGTCGCCGCGAAGGTGATCGTCTGCCCGACGGCCACGCCCAGCGACGTGCCGCTCGCATCCTTGAGGTCGGTGAGCTTCGTGGTCTTGTCGGCCAGCACGCCGGGCGCGGTGTAGGAGGCCGCGAGGGTGCTCGTGCCCGCCGTGGCCTGCTGCCTCCAGGCGTCGGCCGCGGCGAGCTGCTTGACCTGGACGGCGTAGGCGCTCTTCACGGTCGTCGAGGAGGCCACGACGCCGTAGGAGGCGTCGTCGCCGCCGACGGCCTTCGGGCCGCCGTTCCAGAACGTCGGGTCGCGCAGCGCGTCGGCCGCGGCGCGCACCTGCGAGATCTTGGTCGAGATCTCGTTGAGGGCCTTCTGCCGGGCCTCCTCGCGGTTCCTGCGCAGCTCGACGCGGGTGATCGGGATGCGCTCGAGCCGCATCAGCTGGTCGACGATCGACTTCGTGTCGACGCCCGATGACAGCCCGGTGAAGTTGACGCCTTCGGCGGCCACGTCAGCCCTTCCGCTCCAGGCCGGTCGGCGCCGTCGGCCCGCCGGGCAGGTACGCCGTGAGCGCGCTCCGGCCCGTGCCGAGCTCGCCGAGGCGCCGACGGAGATCGTCGCGCTGCGCCGTCGCGGCGCGCAGGTTCTGGTCGCGCACGGTCGCGAAGCGGGCGAGCGCCGGGCCGAGGGCGGGCGGCAGGACCGTGCGGCCGAGTGCCGCGAGCAGCGCTTCCCGCTCGTCGCAGACCTGCTCGATGGCCTCGGCGTCCGTCGCCGCGATCAGGGCCGACTCGCGCTCGGTCAGCTCGATGAGCCGTTCCAGCAGGGCGGCGGCATCGACGGCGGCGTCCGCGGACACCGTCATGCCGCCTTCTTCGCCGCCTCGGCGAACGCTCCCCGCAGCTCGCCCATCATGCGCGTCGTCTGCGCGATCTTCTCCGGCGAGCCCTCGCGCGAGGCCTCGTTCAGATGGCGCTGGAGGAACAGGTAGATGGAGCGCAGGTTCGAGGCGATCTCGCCGCCGAGCTCCATGTTCAGCGTCGCGTTCAGCTCCATGATGATCGCGAGCGCCCGCGAGCTGGCCTCGGTCACCTGGGCCGACGGGCCGCCCGCCGAGTGCGCGGCCGCCTCGGCGCGGCGCAGGAACTTCAGACAGCCGTCGAAGAGCATGACGACGAGCTGCTCGGGGGTTGCGGTCTGCACCGCGTTCGACTGGTACGCCTGATAGCCGATGGTCACACGCGCCTCCGACACGATGCGTGCCTGATCGCAGGGGGAGAGGTCCCCCATCTATCGGCGCGAGGACGGCGGTCCTGAAGGACGCCCGGGCGGTCGCCGCGCGGGCGTCGACGAGGCCCCGCACGCTCAGGCCTCGACGTCGACGCCGCGGTCGAGGTGGCGGAGCGCGGCCAGCTGGTGCTTCACCCGGGTCGCGGGGACGCTCCTGACGAACTCGCCGCTGACGCCGTCGAAGAACTGCGCCACCCAGACGTTCGCGACGGTGTCGAGCCCGTAGCGCACCTCGACGACCGCACCGGCTGCCGGGGCCGGCTCGACGGTGGAGCGCTCGGGGGCCGCCGCGCGGTCGGCGGAGACGGTCGGCGCGAGCGGTCCGGGCGTCCGCCGTGCGTCCGCGCTCAGGCGCTCGAGCGGCGGGAGCCGGTCGTAGAGTCCGTAACTGGTCGACAGAGCCGGGTCAGGGGTGTGAGGGCGCACCGCAGCCTCCTTGGCGGTACTGGGGTCACCGGCCTCGTGCCGGCGTGGTCCGATGTCCTCACCGTAGGGGCGTTCGCCGCGCTCCGTGCAGATTTCCCCCGCCGGAGGGAACCTCCTTCGGGGGACGGCTGTCGAGCGAGACAGGGACGCCTGCCCCTCCCGGGGCGGGCCGCGAGGCCGTCCCCCGGCGGGCTCAGGCC
>CADCWC010000347.1 GCA_902806305.1 uncultured Thermoleophilia bacterium
CGGACTGGCCGGCGACCACGGCCAGCACCACGCGCAGGGCTCCGAGGACCGCCACGACGCGGGCGAGCAGGACCGTCACCGTGGCGCCGAGCAGGCCGCCGACCTGCTCGCCGGGCGGCGCGGACCAGCCCCCGCCCGCGGGGCCGTCCGCGATCGCCGCCGTCACGAGCGTCACCACGAGGGCGCCCATGAGGAAGTTGACCGCGCCCGCAACCACGGGCTCGCCGGTGACCCGGGTGACGTGCGCGACCGCCGCCTGCTGGACCGCGATGCCGGCGCCCGCCACGACGGCGAGCGTGAGCAGGACGACCTGGGGATCCCCGCGGGCGCCGAGCGCGGCGAGCGCGACGGCGGCGACCGTGAGCGCGACGGCCAGGACCCGCGCGGGGGTCAGCCCGCGCCGGCCCGCGGGCGTGAGGCCGAAGCGGTCCACGAGCATCCCGCCGCCCATCTGGCCGCAGACGAGGGCGACGGTGAGCAGCGCGATCCCGACCTCGGGCGCCGCCGTGGCGGTCACGACGATGAACAGTGCGCCGTTGGCCCCGGCGACGAGCTGCCAGATTCGCGGCCGCCCGGCGCGGGCGACCGCCCGGCGGGCGCGCCCGAGCGCCCCGGTCCCCACCGCCACGGACAGCAGCGCGGCGAGGCCGACGGCGTTGTTCACCGTGCCCGCCAGGAGCGCCGAGCCCAGGCTGCCGGCCAGCCGCCCGTTCACGAACGCCTGCGCCGACAGGGCCGCGCCCGCGGCGAACGCGAGCACGAGCGCGAGGCGGTGCACGCCGGTCAGGAGTCGTCCGCGGCCGCGAGCAGGGCGACCGCCTGCCGGGCCATCTCGAGCTCCTCGTCCGTCGGGACGACGAGGACCGCGACCGGGCTCCCGTCCGCGGAGATCGCCCGCGCTCCGCCGCCCGGGCCGCCGTTGCGGTCCGGGTCGAGCCGGATCCCCAGCGGCTCGAGCCCCGTGAGCGCCCGCCGGCGCACCTCCGCGTCGTGCTCGCCCACCCCGGCGGTGAAGACGATCGCGTCCGTGCGCCCGAGGACCGCCATGAACGCCCCGACGTAGCGGCGGATGCGGTGGCAGTAGACGTCGAGGGCCAGCTCGGCGTCCCGGTCGCCCGCGGCCACGCGCCGGTGGACCTCGCGCAGGTCGCCGTCGCCCGCGAGCGCGCGCATCCCGCTCGCGGACTGCAGCGCGTCCTGCACCGCCTCGGCGTCCAGGCCGGCGGTCCGGCGCAGGTGGCCGAAGATGGCCGGGTCGACGTCGCCCGAGCGGGTGCCCATGACGAGCCCCTCGAGCGGCGTCAGCCCCATCGAGGTGTCCACGCTGCGGCCGCCCTCGATCGCCGCGGCGCTCGCCCCGTTGCCCAGGTGCAGGACGACCAGGTTCGCCGCCTCGGGCGCGAGGCCGAGCAGCTCGGCCGCCGCCCGCGACACGTGCGCGTAGGACGTGCCGTGGAAGCCGTAGCGGCGCACGCCGTGCTCCTCGCGCCACGCGCGCGGGACCGCGTAGGTCGACGCGTGCGCCGGCAGCGTGCGGTGGAAGGCGGTGTCGAAGACCGCGACGTGCGGCAGGTCGCCCAGCCGCCGCCGGGCGGCCTCGATGCCCAGCACGGCGGCCGGGTTGTGGAGCGGCGCGAGCCGGGCGAGGTCGCGGACCTCCACCACGACGTCGTCGTCGATGCGGACGGGGCCGGAGAACCGCTCGCCGCCGTGCACGACGCGGTGGGCGACCGCGACGAGCCCGAGCCGGGCGAGCGGCGTGTCCCCCTCGTCGAGGCCGTCGAGGACCGCCTGCAGCGCCGCCTCGTGGTCGGGGACGCCCTCGTCTCCGATCCGCTCGACCTGGCCGGAAGCCAAGGCGGCGCCCGACGCCGCGTCGACCACCTGCCACTTCAGCGACGAGGACCCGCAGTTGAGGACGAGGACCGGCCGGCTCACGCGGCGGCGCCGTCCTGGGCCTGGATCGCCGTGATGGCCACGGTGGTGACGATGTCCTGGACCGTGGCGCCGCGCGAGAGGTCGTTGACCGGCCGGCGCAGCCCCTGCAGCACGGGACCGACCGCGACCGCGCCCGCGCTGCGCTGGACCGCCTTGTAGGTGTTGTTGCCCGTGTTGAGGTCGGGAAAGACGAAGACGGTCGCGCGGCCGGCCACCTGGCTGTCGGGCAGCTTCGTGCGCGCGACGCCCGCGTCCACCGCGGCGTCGTACTGGATCGGCCCCTCCACGAACAGCGCGGGCGCCCGCTCGCGCACGAGCTCGGTGGCCGCGCGGACGCGGTCGACCTCCTCCCCGCTCCCGGACGTCCCCGTGGAATACGAGAGCATCGCGATGCGCGGCTCGACGCCGAAGCGGCTCGCGGTGTCCGCCGACGAGATCGCGATCTCCGCGAGCTGCTCGGCGCTCGGGTGGACGTTCACCGCGCAGTCGCCGTAGACGAGCACCCGGTCGCTGAGGCACATGAAGAACACGCTGGAGACGAGCGACACGCCCGGGCGGGTCTTCACGAGCTCGAGGCTCGGCCGGATCGTCTGCGCGGTGGTGTGCGTCGCGCCGGAGACCATCCCGTCGGCCATGCCGAGCGCCACCATCAGCGTGCCCATGTAGGAGACGTCCGTGACGACGTCGCGGGCCTGGTCGAGCGTGACGCCCTTGTGCGCGCGCCGGGCCGCGTACTCGGCCGCCAGCCGCTCGCGCAGCTCCTCGTCGCACGGGTCGACGAACCGCGCGTCGGAGAGGTCGAGGCTCATCCGGGAGCAGGCGGCGCGCATCCGCCCCGGGTCGCCGAGCAGCGTGAGCTCCACGACGCCGCGGCGCAGGAGCGTGTCGGCGGCCTGCAGCACGCGCTCGTCGTCGCCCTCGGGCAGGACGATGTGGCGGCGGTCGGCCCGCGCGCGGTCCAGCAGCTCGTACTCGAACATCAGCGGCGTCACCACGCGCGTGCGCGCCCCGGCCACGCGCAGGAGCAGCTCCTCGCCCGGGACGTGCTCCTCCCAGAGGGCGAGCGCCGTGTCGACCTTGCGCCGCGCGCCGGCCGTGATGCGGCCGAGCAGGCCGCCCGTCCGTCGCGCGGTCTCGTAGGTGTCGTGGGACGTGAGGACCACGGGCGGGATCGACGGCAGGCTCTCCACGAGCCGCAGGACGGTGGCCGGCGGCCGCAGCCCGCCGGTCAGGACGATCCCCGCGGGCGCCGGCAGGGCGCCGGAGGCGTGGGCCGCCAGGACGCCGAGCAGCACGTCGGCCCGGTCTCCCGGCGTGATCACCACGATGTCGTCGAGCAGCCGGTCGAGGAGGTTGGGCAGGGTCATCGCCGCCACGACCACGCCGAGCGCCTCGCGGCCCACGAGCTCGCCGTCGCCGGCGATGACCTCCCCGTCGCACGCGGCGGCGACGTCGCCGAGCGTCGGCGCGGTCAGCAGCCCGACGTCGGGGAGGGCGTACACGGGGACCGCCTCGCGACCGGCCAGGCGCGCCTGCACCCCGGCCAGCTCCTGCTCGGCGACGCGGTTGACCACCGCCGCCAGGACCTCGCACCCCGCCGCCTGCAGGGCGGCGATGCCGACGTCGACGGCCTCCTCCACCTGCGGGCCGCGGCGGTCCCGGCCCGAGGCCACGCAGAGGACCGGGATCCCGAGGTTGACGGCGATGCGGGCGTTCAGGGCCAGCTCCCCCGAGGCGCCCGCCTCCGTGAAGTCGCTGCCGACGACCAGCACGCGCTCACAGCGCGCGGCCAGCATCCGGTAGCGCGCGACGATCTCCGCCAGTCCCGCGTCCTCGTCGGCGCGCAGGGCGGCGTGGCTGACGCCGAGCGAGGCCTCGTAGGGCGCGGGATCCGCGGCGCGGGGGCGCAGCAGGTCCACGACGGGATCCGGGGCGTCGAGGGCGCCGACCACGGGCCGGAACACGCCCAGGCGCCCGACCCGCCGGGCCAGGAGCTCGTGCATCCCGAGCGCCACGGCGGACTTCCCGGTCGCGGGCTCGGTGCCGGTCACGTAGAGGCCGTCGGACATGCGCCTTCTCCCTTGCCCGGCCGGGACGCGTTGGAAGCGGCGTGTCCCGGGCAGTAGGCCCCCACGGCAAACGACGCAGGCAGGAGGAACCTCGTGTCACCCCAGACGGTCCCCTACGCGCACCTGGGCTCGGCGCTGGCCACGGACTACTTCTTCGTCCGCGAGCAGTTCACCGAGGACCAGTGGGAGCACTTCCTCGACACGCGCCGCTTCGTGGACCGCGAGGTGCTGCCGGCGATCAACGAGTACTGGGAGGCCGCGGAGCTGCCGTGGCCGCTCATGCGCCGCCTGCCCGAGCTCGGGCTGCTCGGGGAGGACATCCAGGGCTACGGGTGCCCGGGCCTGGACCCGCTCGCGCGCGGCCTGGTGAACATGGAGCTGCACCGCGGGGACGGCAGCCTCGGGACGTTCCTCGGCGTCCAGTCGGGGCTCGCGATGAAGACGATCTCCATGCTCGGCTCGGACGAGCAGAAGGAGCGCTGGCTGCCGGCGATGGCGCGGCTGGAGAAGATCGGGGCGTTCGGGCTCACCGAGCCGGACCACGGCTCGGACTCCGTCGCGCTCGAGACGAGCGCGCGCCCCGAGGGCGACGGCTGGGTGCTCAACGGCGCCAAGCGCTGGATCGGCAACGGCTCCATCGCCGACGTCGTGGTCATCTGGGCGCGCTCGACGGAGGACGGCCAGGTCAAGGGCTTCCTCGTCGAGAAGGGCACGCCGGGCTTCGAGGCGGCGACGATGCAGGGCAAGGGCGCCTCGCGGGCGATCTGGCAGGCCGACATCACCCTGGACGACGTGCGGG
>CADCWC010000348.1 GCA_902806305.1 uncultured Thermoleophilia bacterium
AGCTCGTGGCCCGGCACGTGCGGGAAGCGACGGATGTCCGGGTCGTGGCCCAGCCAGCCGTGCCAGTCGCTCCGGCAGAGCCCGGTCGCCGACACCCGCAGCACCGCCCCGCGCGCCGAGGGCGTCGGGTCGTCGACCTGTCGCACGACCGGCAGCTGCCCGAAGGCGTCGTAGACCACCGCGCGCATCGGTCCGACTCTAGACGGTCGATTCCAATCCGCCTGTTCGTATCGGGGGCGTCTCGGAGCCCGTCCGGAATCAATCGTTCTAGCCCCGGGCCACGCCGGCCGGTGGCCGGTGGAGGTCGGTCGACGGGCCGTGTCGCCGACCGATCTCGCCTAGCCCAGCGCCTTCTGGACGGCCGACAGCACCCGATCCTGCTGGAACGGCTTGACGACGAAGTCCTTCGCGCCCGACCGGATCGACTCGATGACCTTGGCCTCCTGGCCGAGGGCCGAGCACATGATGATCTTGGCGGCCGGGTTCGCGGCCAGGATCTCCTTCAGGGCGGCGATGCCGTCCTTCTCGGGCATGGTGATGTCCATCGTCGTGACGTCGGGCGTCAGCTCGGCCCACTTGCTGACGGCCTCGGCGCCGGTCGCGGCCTCGCCGACCACCTCGTGGCCGTTCTGACTCAGGATGTTCTTGATCATCATCCGCATGAACGCGGCGTCGTCGGCGATCAGGACTCGGGCCATGGTGGAGCCTCCTTCAGTGCGTCGCCGGCGGCCGGCGACGTCGTGTGGTCGTCATCTAGGCGGTGACGAGGTGCGGGGTGAGCGAGACGATCTGGACGGCGTACTCGCCGTCGACGACGACGAGCTTGGCCGCCGCGAACGGGCGTCCGTTGACGAGGACGTCGACCGGTTCGTGCGGGCCCCGGTCGAGCTCGACCACGGCCCCGGGCGGCAGGTTCGTGACGCGCGAGACGGGCAGGCGGGCCCGGCCGAGCTCGGCCGAGACGCGCACGCGGACGCGGCGCACCGAGTCGGGGTCGATGGTGCCCGTCGACGGTCGGGGGCGGTCGGCGGGCGGCACGGCGGACGGGGCGGTATGACCGGGCGCCGCGACCGGCTGTCCCTCGCTCCCGACCACGGCGCGGCCGTGGTCGGCGGCCGCGAACGCCTGCCGCAGGTGCTCGGCGAAGTCGGCGGGCACGAGCTGGACGACGTCCGCCTTGAGGCGGTCGGAGACGAGCCGGAAACGGGTGCAGAACGCCGCCTCGCCGAACGTCTCACGCGCCTCCTCGGCGTCCTCCATGACCTGGCACGTCGGCGGCGCGACCTCGATGTCCATCCGCAGCGTGTCGGCCAGGACGTTCGTGGCGGCGCCCATCATCTGGTTCATCGCCTCGGAGACGGCGGACAGCTCGAGCTCCGAGAGCCCGTCGCCGAGCGGCTCGTCGGCGCCCATCATCACGCAGGCGAGCGTGGCGGCCTGCTCGCGCGAGAGCACGAACAGGTTCGAGCCGTTGACGCCCGAGACGTAGGAGACCTCGACGAAGATGAGCGGGTAGGCGAGCTTCCCGAGCGGGTCGTCGGGCTGCGCCTCGATCTCCGGGAGCGTGGCGGAGGCCGGGTCGCCGATCAGCGTCGAGAGGACGGTGGCCGCCGAGTCGGCCGTGATCCGGGCGGTGCGGTCGACGGCCGAGAAGGCCCCGTCACGATTGGCGGCGGCGGGCGTGTGCCGCTCGGACAGCACCTCCCGCGACGTGTCGCCCGCGCCGAACACCGCGGCCAGCATCTCCGCGAACTCGGTCGAGATCATCTGCACGATGGTGGCCGAGAGGCCGTCGGCCCGGAGGGTGAACCGGGCCGAGAACGCGGCCGCCGCGAACGACTCGTCGATCTCCTCCGCGCTTCCGACGAGCGCCGTCAGCGGCGGCGCGATGTCGGTCGCCACCTCGATCTCGCGCGCCATGGCGGTCGAGACGCTGCCGAGCATCCGGTTCATCGCCTCGGCGACGGCGGACAGCTCGATCTCCGAGAGGTCGCCCTCCCCGAGCGCGTCCCCGACGCCCATCATGGCCGACGCGAGCCCACGGGCCTGCGCGGGCGTGATGACGAACAGGTTGTCGCCGGTGATGCCCCCGGTGAAGGAGATGTGGGCGGTGACCAGCGGGTACGTGAAGTCGGCCCACGGGCCGGCCGGCTGGTCGACGACGGCGACGTCCGAGTACGTCGCATCGCACTGCGCGAGGGTGCCGAGCACGTCGCAGCAGGCGGCGGCGGTGATCTCGGCGGCGCGTTCGATGGCGGTCAGGAGGTTCATGAGGCGGCCTCGGGCTCGAGCGTCGTCGGCGGCGCAGGCACGGCCGGCCCGAGCCGGTCGTGGATCTGGACCGCCAGGCGGCGGCGGTGGGCGCCGGGAGCGGCGCGGTAGGCGGGCGCCGAGCCTGCGTAGAGCGTCAGGCCGTCGTCCACCGGCACGCCGAGGCGGACGATGTCGCCGGGCCGGAGCGAGAGCACGTCGTCGATGGCGAGCTCGACCGCGCCGACCTCGGCCCGGAGCTCGATCTCCACGTCCAGCAGGCCCTCGCCGAGGCGCACGGTGTCCGCGGTCGAGCGCTGACCGGAGAAGTAGGAGCTCGCCGTCAGGCTCGGGGCGACGGTCTCGATCGACCGCCACGGCAGGCACAGCGTCATCACGCCGGTGGACTCGCCCACGCGGATCTGGAACGAGAGCAGCACCGAGAGCTCGGTCGGCGGCGCGATCTGCGCGAACTGCGGGTTCATCTCCGTCTGGCGGAGGCTGAAGTCGACGCCGACGAGCTCGCTCCACGACGTCGAGAGCTCGCCCAGGAGACGTTGGATCAGGCTCCGTGAGAGCGACAGCTCGATGTCGGTCAGCTCGCGCAGGCGGATCGCGCCCTGTCCCGGCCCGCCCAGCATGCGGTCGATCATCGTGAAGACGAGCGGCAGGTCGAAGGCCAGGATGGCGGCCGTGCCGAGCGGCTGGAGCTCGAGGATGCCGGTCAGGGCGGGCACCGGCAGCGACGAGATGAACTCGCCGTAGGTGACCTGCTCGGCACCGAGCACCGAGATGTCGGCGGCGGAGCGCAGGGCGCCGGACAGGTACGTCGCCCCGAGCCGCGAGAACGTGTCGTGCAGCATCTCGAGCGTGCGCAGCTGGTCCTTGTTGAACTTCGACGGGCGTCGGAAGTCCATGTTCTGGATGCGTACGGACGGTCCGCTCGAGGCGTCGGCGCCCGTCGCGGCGGGCTCCTGCGCGACGGCCGCGAGCAGCGCGTCGATCTCCGCCTGGGAGAGGGTGTCCTGACCGGTCGACACGTCGTTCCTCCGCCCTAGAGCGGGCGGGCGGGGCCTCCGACCCCGCGGACGAAGACCTGGCCGGTCTGGACGTGGACCTCGACCGAGCGGCCCGAGGAGCCGCCGGTGTCCTTGGCGCGCACCGCGACCCGCCGCTGCGCGAGCACGCCGGCCCCGAGATCGGCGCTGAACGGGGTCAGCGGCGTGCTGAGCGACGGCGTGCGGACCCCCTCGGCCGCGCGCTCGGAGAGCGCCTCGACGTCGAGCCCGCCGAACCCGGGCATGTTGGGGTCGAGCGTCATGACGTCGGGCCCGAGACGGGCGCACAGCTCGAGGGCCTCACGACCATCCGACGCCGTGCCGACGAGGTCGACGCCCATGTCGCGCAGCGTGTCGGAGAGCATGCGGCGCATGAAGCCGAGTCGTCGCAGAGGAGGGCCCGCACAGGGCGGACGGCGGGCAGGGGAGCGTGATCGGTCATCGGGGGGAGGTCGGAGTCGCCTGGCGGTCACGCCGCGAGCAGCTCGGACCCGAGTCCTCCGCCGCCGAACAGCGCGCCGAGGTCGAGCAGGACGAGCAGCCGGTCGCCGACCTTCGCCACCGCCGCGATGGAGCCGTCGTTCGAGGGCGGAGCCTCCTCGAGCTGCTCCTCGGCGACCGTGAGGACCTCCTCGACGTCGTCCACCACGAGGCCCGCCGTGACGGCGCCCGCCTCGACGATGACGATCTTCGACTCGGCGCTCTCGGTGCCGGCCAGACCGAGCTGCTGCTTGAGGTCGCAGACCGGGATGATCTTCCCGCGCAGGTTGATGACACCCCGGACGCTCAGCGGCGGGGACGGGATGGTGCGCGGCTGCGAGTAGCGGATGATCTCCTGCACCTGGGTGATCGGGAGGCCGTACTCCTCGGTGCCGAGGGAGAAGATGACGAGCTGCTGCACAGTGGGCTCCATGTCCGGGTGGCGGGCGGGCACCGCCTCCATCGGCGGTGTCTCGGGGCGGGTCGAGCGCGGCCGGCTCAGAGCGACCGCCGGGCCCGACGGCCGCGCCGGCGCCGCTCGGACGCGCCGGACGGGACGGTCGCGGGCACGTTCACAGGGGCGCCCATGAGGCGCAGCTCGTCGGCCAGACGGCGCCTGCAGATGGGGCACCGACCGGGCAGGCCGGGCGGGCAGGAGCACACGGGCCTGTCGTTGGTCGTCGCCTCGACCGTCCCGTCGTCGACGAGCTGCTGGATGACCGTCGCGGCGACGCCCGTGGCCACCGCGACGTCGGCCACGGTGGTGAAGCGCACCTCGCGGAGGTGGCGCACGACGGCCTCGCGGTCGTGCGCGGCGCCCACGCAGGGGCGGCACAACGCATCGGTGACGAGGAAGGGCGTGAACCGATCCTGGCAGGTACGGCAGATGCGGGTCCGCGTGACGCTCATATCCCCCGTATCGGTCATGGCGCGCGAGACCTGTAGCTGCATCCGGCGGATCACCCGGAGGGCACCGTGGCGGCCCGCGCGCGGGTCGGCCGGACGCGGCGGCCCCGCCTCGATCCGCCGATTTGCGTCGTCCCGGCATCACCCTGGAGCCGTTCCGGCCGCCTCGGCACGGCTTGAACAGGCCACCAGCCTGCCCTACGCGCAGCGGAGGTGACCGTGCCGAGGGCGCCCGAAAGCGGTCCAGGGCGCGCCAGAACGGACGCAAGACCGGTGAATCCGGGCTGACACGTGACGAGGGGGAGCCCGGAGGCTCCCCCTCGTCCTCACGCCGGTGCGCGGTCTAGCGGCGCGTGCCCTCGTCGACGATCTTGTCGCCCTCGGCGTCGATCTCGACCCGCTCCTTGCGGACCTCGTCCGAGACCGTCTGGGTGGTGGCCTCGCGGTCGACGTCGACGCCGATCCGCTCCTTGGCCACGACGCGCTTGTCGACCACGGCCTCCTCGCCCTCGAGGGTGACCTCGATCGAGTCGTCGCCGATCGTGGCGCCCGAGACCGTCTCGTTGATCGGCTCGCGGACGATGTGCGCGGTCTCGCGCTCCAGCGTCACCTCGGCCTGCACGGGCTCGGTCTCGACCCACTTGCGGACCTGGAGGCGCCCGGTCTCGACGCGGCGCTTGCCGACGGCGAGCTCCTCCTCCGAGCGGGTGATGGTGGCGTCGTCGGTGCGGTCCATGTCCATCGTGGCCCGCGACGTGTCCATGTCGGCGGTGCCGTAGTCGGCGGTCCCCGTGGTGGGGGCGGCGTCGGCGAGCGTGGTGTCGGAGCGGCTGTCCGAGTACGGCAGGCCGTAGTAGGAGTAGAGCTGGCGCTCCGTGTCCTCGCTGATCTCGTCGCCGTCGATGTCCGGCGTGTCCTTGACCATGTCCTTCGCGTACGGCACGGAGATGCCGTCGGCGGTCACGGACGCGCCCGCCACGGGCACGAGCACGCGCTTCATGCCGAAGAAGCCGGTGCCGATACCGATCCACTCGGGCTGCTGCGTGTCGGCGTCGTAGAAGACCTCCTCGACCGAGCCGATCTTGCTGCCGCTCTGGTCGTACACGGCCGAGCCGCGGAGCTCCGAAAGCTGCTCCATCGTCATCGTGTTCTGCATATGTCCTCAGTCCTCCGTCGGTGGAACGGTCGCCACGAAGGGTTCCCGGCGAAGGACGGCTCAAACCTGCCGAGGTCTCATGGACGTGAGGGTCAGACCTCGCTGAACGTCTTCAACAACGAGAGCGCGGCCGGGCCGAGCACGACGACGAACATGGCCGGGAAGATGAAGAGCGCGGTCGGGATCAGCATCTTCACCGGCGCCTTCATCGCCTTCTCCTCGGCGGCCATCTCGCGTCGCTGGCGGATCTCCTTGGCCTGCACGCGGAGGATGCGGCCGACAGGGATCCCGAGCTGGTCGGCCTGTGTGATCGCACGGGCGAGCGTCGTCGTCTCGGGCTCGTCGATGCGCTCGGCGAAGCTCCGGAGCGCCTTGGCGCGGGTCTCGCCGATGCGCATCTCGTGCATGACGAGCTGGAACTCCTCGACGAGCGGTCCCTGCATGCGCTCGGCGATGCGCAGGAGCGCGGCGTCGAACCCGAGCCCTGCCTCGACGGAGACGGTCATCAGATCGAGGACGTCCGGCATCTGGACGAGCATCTCCTCCTTGCGGGCCCGGAAGCGGAGGGTCAGCCAGTAGTCGGGCAGGAGCAGCGCCGCGTAGCCGCCGCCCACCGCGACGACCACGGCGACGAACGGCGGCAGGGCCCCGAGGACCAGGGCGAGCACGCCGAACAGGAACAGCACGCCCGCGAACGCGCCCTTGGCCGCCAGGAACGAGGTCGGCGTGACCTGCCCGAGGCCCGCGGCGCGAAGGCGGTCGCGCAGGGCCGGGACGGACGACTTGGGCGTCAGCCGCAGCGCCAGTCCGGCCAGGCGGCGGGTCGAGGGCCCGACGAGCCGGTCGCCCACGCCGAGCGAGACCTCGCCGTCCCGGAGACCGAAGCCGCCGTAGCGGCCGGCCCGCTCGAGCGACGCCGCGACCTGGGCCCGGCGGTACGAGAAGATCGTCAGGAGCCGATGTGCGGTGAGCCCCGTCAGGAGCGCCACCAGGGCGGGGAGCAGGGCGTTCATACCTTGAAGCTCACGATCTTCTTGAGGATGAGGGCGCCGAACGAGATGCTGATGAGGGCGCCCGCCATCATCAGGTGCCCCATCGAGGTGGTGAAGAGCGGCGCCATGAAGCTCGCGTTCAGGACCGCCATCAATGCGGCGAGCACGAACGGCATCCCGACCAGCACATAGGCGGACGCGCGCCCCATCGCGGTCAGGGCCTTGACCTTGCGCAGGAACTGCTGCCGCGCGCGCACGGTGTCCGCCACGGAGTCGAGGATCTCCGCCATCGAGCCGCCGACCTGGCGCTGGATGTTCACGGCCGTGACGACGAAGCCGAAGTTCTTCGAGTCGAGGCGCGTGGCCATGCGGTCGAGCGCCGCGTCGGCCGCCTGCCCGAGCCGGACCTCGGCCGCGGCCCGGCCGAACTCGCCCGAGGCGGGCTCGCTGCCCTCGTGGATGATCACGTCCATGGCCTGGTTGAACGAGTGGCCGGCGCGCATCGACGAGGCCATCGTCATGAGGACGTCGGGCAACTGGTCGTCGAAGGCGCGCTGCCGACGTCGGGCGCGGCGGGCGACGACGAGGAGCGGGAGCGCCCCGCCGAGCAGGAGTGGCGGCAGGCGGAGGACGAGCGGCAGGCCGAACGCCGTGGCGACGAGTCCGGCCAGCAGGCCCGCGCCGATCATCAGGTAGAAGAGCTCCGCGGTGCGCAGCGGCATGTCGGCCCGCTGCAGCAGCCGGGCGATCCCCTTCCAGAACTTCAGCTCCCCGAGGACGCGCTCGGTCGAGTGGGCGATGTGGCGGAAGATCGAGATGGACGGACCCGAGGAGTCCCGCTCGCTGCTGACGGCGGCCGAGGCGTAGGAGGCGAGCCGCTCCACCAGCGTCCGGGGCCGCGGCCGCAGGATCGTCAGCAGGGCCGCCAGGAGCAGGACCAGCACGAGCAGCGCCACGACGGGCGCAGACCACGCGGCCCGTGTGAACCGCTCGGGGACGAGGCCACCGCCGGCCGACCGCGCGCCACGCGGCGGCGCCACGTAGCTGCTCGTGGCGGCGGCGTCGCCCTGGCTGACGGTCAGGCGGACATGGTCGACCGACGTCGAGCTGTACGAGATGACGGACGTCCGCGAGAGCTCCTCGGCGATCGAGCGGTACGCGGACCTGAGGTCGGCGGTCGCGGCCTCGAACGTCGAGCCGCCGGTCCGGCCCGCGATGCCGTCGAGGGCCGCCACGTCGTAGGCCTTCGACCGGATGGCGACCGCGTAGACGGCGACCTGGTCGCGGAGCGCGGCGGCGTCGAGGGCGTCGACGGCCGTGCCGGAGGCGTTGTCCTCGCCGTCGGCCAGGACGATCAGCACCCGGCGCGTCGTGGGCGGCGTCGAGGCCAGCTCCCGGATCCCCGCCGCGATCCCGTCGTTCAGGGCGGTGCCCTGCTGCGGGTCGATCGCGATGTCGCGGAGGCTCCCGGCCACGCGGGTCGGGTCGGCGGTCATCGGCTGGACGGTCTGGACGGTCGGGCCGAAGGTCAGGACGGCCGCCTCGTCGGCCGGGTCCATCCGCCGGAGGTAGTCGTCGGCGGCGTCGAGGGCGGCCGCGAGCGGTGCACCGCGCATCGTGTGGCTCGTGTCGATGACGAGCGCGACCGCCGTCCGACCGGTCGGGCGTTGGACGTCGAGGCTCGCGGGGGCGACGACGCGCCCGTTCTCCCGCACCTCGAAGGGCACCACGTCGCCCGTGCGGTCGCCCGGGGGCGCGGTGACGGTGACGCGCACGGTCGGCAGCCGCGACGTGTCGACCTTGCGGATCTCGAGGAGCGACGCCGCCTCCGCGGGCGCGCCGCCGAGCAGCGCGAGCGCGAGCGCGCCGAGGAGCAGCCGGACGCGCGTCACGAGGCGATCTGGCGGCCGAAGGCGCCCGTCGCGACGGCGGGGCGATCCGCGTCGGTCTGGAAGAACGTGGTCGGGAGGTTGACCCCGTTCGAGGCCAGCTTGTCGAGGCAGTCCGGCTTGATGCCGGTCGGCGTCAACGGTCCGAGCAGGCGGTTGCCGGTCGAGCGCGCCTCCGACTCCGTCTCGACGGGCTTGGCCAGGAAGATGTCCTGCAGCGTCACGACGTCCGACTCCATGCGCAGGACCTCCGTGACGTGCGTGATCCGGCGCGAGCCGTCGACGAGTCGGGAGACCTGCACGATGAGGTCGAAGGCGCTCGAGGCCTGCTCGCGGATCGCCCGGAGCGGCAGGTCGATCCCGGCGGTCAGCACGAGGGTCTCGATCCGGGCCAGCGCGTCCCGGGGCGTGTTGGCGTGCGCCGTCGTCAGGGAGCCGTCGTGGCCCGTGTTCATCGCCTGGAGCATGTCGACCGTCTCCGGTCCACGGCACTCGCCGACGATGATGCGGTCGGGCCGCATGCGGAGCGTGTTGCGGACGAGGTCGCGGATCGTCACCTGCCCCTTGCCCTCGACGTTCGCGGGCCGCGTCTCCAGGGTGATGACGTGCTCCTGCCGGAGCTGGAGCTCGGCCGCGTCCTCGACCGTGATGATCCGCTCGTCGGACGGGATGGCGGACGACAGCACGTTGAGCGTGGTCGTCTTGCCGGAGCCCGTGCCGCCCGAGATCAGGATGTTGAGCTTGCCGCGGACGCAGGCCTCGAGGAACTGCCCGGCCTTGGGCGTCAGGGTGCCGAACTTCAGCAGGTCCTCCATCGTGAAGGGGTCCTTGCGGAACTTGCGGATCGTCAGCGTCGGACCCTTGACCGCGAGCGGCGGGATGATCGCGTTGACGCGCGAGCCGTCCGGCAGCCGGGCGTCGACCATCGGGGAGCCCTCGTCGACACGGCGTCCGACCCGCGAGATGATCTTGTCGATGATCCGCAGCAGGTGCTGGTCGTCGACGAACGCGGCGCTCGAGCGGGTGATCTTGCCGCGCCGCTCGATGAAGATCGTGTGCGCGCTGTTGACCATGATCTCCGAGATCGTGTCGTCGCGGAGGAAGGGCTCGAGCGGGCCGTAGCCGAGGATGTCGTCGGCGATCTCACGGGTGACCTGCGCCCGCTCCTGCCGGGTCAGCGGCGTCTTGTCGATGGCGAGCGCCTCGGCGACCGCCTCGCCCACCTTCTCGGCCAGCTCGCCGTCGCCGCCCGGGCCCGCGAACAGGCGGGAGCCGATCTTCGTGATGATCTCGTGGTGGATGCGGCTCTTCAGGTCCGCGTACGGGTCCGCCACCATCGGCTGCGACGCGGCGGGGCCGCCGCCGTACTCGCGCGCCTCGTCGTCGCCGCGCTCGTCCGGGCGACCGGACTGGATCCTCGACTGGAGCGACACGGCCTACGCCGCCTTCCGCCCGCGTCCGGCACGGGTCTGCCCGGCGCCCGCCCGCCGGCGCCCGCGGCGGCCGGCGCGGGCGCCTGCGCCTCCGAGCAGCTCGGCGGTCATCTGCGCGACGGCCGACGTCATGCCCGACTTCGGGGCGGCCATCGGCACGGGCACCCCGCGGTTGACCGCGGAGCGGACCTCCTTGTCGTGCGGGATCTCGAACGCCACCTTGAGGTCGAGGGCCTTCTCGACCTCGGAGCGGTTGAGGTCGCCCTTCGTGCCCGCCTGGTTCAGCACCAGGTGGATGCGGTCCTTCGGGTAGTGCAGGAGGTGGAGCGTCTGCAGGGTGAGCTTGACGTTCTTGACCGTCGGGATGTCGAGCCCTGCGACCAGCAGCATGTGGTCGGTGCGGTCGAGCGTCGCGAGGGTCGTCGCCTGGAAGAAGGCGGGCGTGTCGACGATGATCGCGTCGTAGGCCTCCTTGGCCACGTCGAGGAGCCGCCCGACGCGCTCCTCCGAGACGAGCTCCGCGTCCTCGGGCCGCACCGGCGCGGGCACGATGTCGGCGCCGCTCGGGTGGGCGAGCACGTAGCCCGCCAGCTTCTCCGGGTCCATCTCCCCCGTCGTCATGACGAGGTCGTAGATGGTCTTCTCCGGCTCGATCCCCATCATGATCGCGACGTCGCCGAACTGCAGGTCGAGGTCGACGACGAGCGCCCGGCGGCCGTCCGTCCGGGCGATCTGGGCGCCCATCGCGCACGCCAGCACCGTCTTGCCGACGCCGCCCTTGGGCGAGAACACGGTCACGACCTTGCCCTCGGTGGTCGACGTGCGCCCGGCGCCGATCGGCGTGACCCGTCCGAGTCCGAGCTGCGTCGCCTTGCGGATCGTGAAGACGAGCGCCTCGGTCAGCTGCGGCAGGAGCACGACGTCGTGCACGCCCGCCGCGAGGGCGCCGGCCAGCAGGCCGGCGGCGTTCCCCGACGTGACGAGGATCAGCGGCGCGGCGGTCGCGCCCCGCAGCGCGTCGACCTCCGTCATCGGCACGCGATCGCCGCGTGAGGAGCCGTGCAGCACGACCTCGGCGCCCGAGGCGGCGAGCTTCTGTTGGGCCTTCTCCGGGTCGACGGCGGTGCCGACGACCTCGATGTCGGCGTGCGTCGACAGCGATTGGCGCACCTCCGCCAGCCCGGCGCACGCGCCGGTGATGAAGACCTTGATCGGGGACGTCTCGCTCATGGTCCTCAGCCCTCGCTCGGCACGGTGGGAACGTCGGAGGCGGCCGGGTCGGCGTCGCCCTCGGCGCGCGCGGTGCCGCTGATCTGCGGCAGCCGCTTCTTGATCTCGGCCACGGTCAGGCCCTCCATGATCATCGTCTCGAGCGTCTCGAGCCGGACGGGCATCTCGGTGGCCTGGCCCTTCGGCGGCCGCACGACGAGCTGCAGCGTGCGGCCGGAGTCGTCCGCCGCCATGAAGGCCAGCTTGGCGGCCTCGCGCTGCGTCACGCCGAGCATCACGATCTGCTTCGCGGCGATGTCGGTCGCCTCGGCGTCCTCCGTCGCGGCCGGCGCCTCGAGGACGCGGACGTCGTGGAGCAGCATCCGCGTCACGACGGCCTTCTTGCCGTCGGCCTTCTCGACGTCGAACGTGCCGAAGACGTCGACCGTGTCGCCCGCGTCGACCGCGCCGAGGACGCCCTTCGCGGTGTCGACCTCGACGCGCACGCCGCGCTCCGTCTTCCGCAGCTGCAGCGACGCGTCCTGCGTGATCGCGGGCTGGAAGACGTCCGTCACGACCTGCTGGCCTGCGAACACCGTCTGCGTGGCCACCTTCCCGGAGATCTCACCCGCGGACGTCAGGGCGCCGGGGGCGCGGTCCGAGGCCAGGATCTCGCGGAGCTCCATCGAGCCGCCCGCCTTCTCCGCCGCGGTGCCCTCGGGGATCTCCACCTTGGCGACCAGGACCTGGACGCGCTCCTGGTCCTTCGTCACCTGCTCCTTGAAGCTCGACGTGTAGAGCAGCACGACCACGGCGGCGGCGACGGCCGTGACGACCGCGATGACGATGTTGCGCACGCTGTGGGTCATGCCTCGGCGGTCCTCTGGTCAGGTTCGGTGGTCAGGTGGGCCGGACCGGCGCGGTGCCGTCCGGACGAGCGCGCGAGATCGGCGCGGCTTCAGGGGGCGTGAGCCGGACGGGTCCGGGTCGCCCACCCGTGAACGACGACAGGCTCCGGGGCATCCCCGGAGCCTGCGCGACGAGGGCGCGGCCGTGGTGCGGCGCCCGCGAGCGGCCGATCAGTCGAGGCCGTTGAGGAGGGTCGTGACCCGACCCAGGGCGTTCGCGATGCCACCCGACAGCAGCGTGACGGCGCCGACGACGACGAGGGTGATGACGGCGAGGATGACGCCGTACTCGGCCATCGTCTGACCGCGCTCGCTCTCGCGCAGATCCTGGAGGCGATTGAGGAGCGACATGTAGAGCTCGAGCATGGGTTGCACGACCTTCCCCTTGGTTGTTGCGCCTTTGCCGGCGTGCAACAGGGATCGACCCGCGCCGGCCGGATCGTGACCCCTGGACGGGGGGATTCCGAGGCCGGCTCGCTATCCTGGCCCGATGACGGAGCTGATTGACGGCAAGGCGGTCGCGGCGGCGGTCCGCGCCCGGGTGACGACGCGCGTCGACGCGCTGCGCGACGGCGGCGGCGGGACTCCCGGCCTGGCCACGGTGCTCGTCGGTGACGACGCGGCCTCGAGGGTCTACGTGTCCGGCAAGCATCGCGCCTGTGCCGACGTCGGCATGGCGTCCTTCGACGTGGTGCTGCCGGCGGACGCCGCCCAGGAGGACCTCCACCACCGGATCGACGAGCTGGCGGCGGACGACCGCGTGCACGGCATGATCGTGCAGCTGCCGTTGCCCGACCATCTCGATCCCCTCGCGGCGCTCGACCGGATCCCCGCCGCCAAGGACGCCGACGGCCTCACGACCGTCAGCCAGGGGCTCCTGGCCACGGGTCGCCCGGGCCTGCGTCCCGCCACGCCCGCCGGCGTGATCGAGCTGCTCGACGCCTACGGGGTCGAGCTCCGGGGGGCGGACGTCGTCGTCGTCGGCCGCTCGATCCTGGTCGGCCGACCGGTCGCGGCGCTGCTGCTGGAGCGCGACGCGAGCGTGACGGTCTGCCACTCGAAGACCCGCGACCTCGCGGCCGTGACGCGGGCCGCCGACGTCGTGATCGCCGCCGTCGGGAGGCCCCGGATGCTCGGCCGCGACCACGTCGGTCCCGGGGCCGTGGTCATCGACGTCGGCATCAACCGCACCGATGCGGGCCTCGTCGGGGACGTGGACGCCGACGCCGTCAGCGGTGTGGCCCGCCTCCTGACGCCGGTGCCGGGCGGTGTCGGGCCGATGACGATCGCGATGCTCCTGCAGAACACCGTCACGGCCGCGGAGCAGCGGCTCGGCGCCGTCGCGCCCGCCTGACGACCGACCACGGTCGTCGGTGCGGCAGCCCGACGCGGCGCGCCTGCGGGTCGCCGGCGGGGTGGATCGGCCGCTCCGCCGGTCGCGGCTACCATCCCTCCATGGCCCTGACCGAGCAGGAGATCCGCCACGTGGCACGCCTGGCGCGGCTCGGACTGCGTGACGACGAGGTCGAGCGGCTCGGTGCCGAGCTCTCCTCCATCCTCGCCCACGTCTCCGCGATCAGCGCCCTCGACCTCGACGACGTGCCGCCGACCTCGCACCCGCTCGATCTCACGAACGTGCTCGCCGACGACGAGCCGCGCCCCTGCCTGTCGACGGAGGAGGCGCTCCTGAACGCGCCCGACCCGGCGCCGGAGGGCTTCCGCGTGCCCCCGATCGGAGCCTGACCCCATGGCCACGTTCTCGACCCTCGGTCTCACGGCCGAGCGTGCCGCGGCGCTCCTCGACGCCCGCGAGCTGTCCTGCGAGGAGCTCGCCGCCGCCTACCTGGAGCGGATCGCGGCCGACGACCCGGCGCTGCACGCCTTCCTGCACGTCGATCCCGAGCGGACGCTCGAGGCGGCCCGCAGGCACGACGCGTCCGGGCGCAGCGGCTTCGCCGGCGTGCCGATCGCGCTCAAGGACCTGTTCTGCACCCGCGGCGTGCCGACCACGGCGGGCTCGCGCATCCTCGAGGGCTACCGACCGGTCCACGACGGCGACGTGGTCGAGCGCTGCCAGGACGCCGGCCTGGTGTCGCTCGGCAAGACGAACATGGACGAGTTCGCCATGGGCTCCTCGACGGAGCACTCCGCCTACGGCCCGACGCGGAACCCGTGGGACCCCGAGACCGTGCCGGGTGGCTCGTCGGGCGGCTCGGCGGCCGCCGTCGCGGCGGGCCTCGCACCGTGGTCGCTCGGCACCGACACGGGTGGCTCGATCCGCCAGCCCGCGGCCTTCACCGGCACGGTCGGCCTGAAGCCGACCTACGGCGCGGTCTCCCGCTACGGCGTCGTGGCCTTCGCGAGCTCGCTCGACCAGGTCGGGCCGTTCGCACTGACCGTGCGCGACGTCGCGGCCCTCTACGCGATCGTGGCCGCCGACGACCCGCGTGACACGACGAACGTCGGACCGGCGGAGGCCGTCGTGCGCCCTGAGGGTGAGGACCTCCGCGGCCTGCGCCTGGCCGTGCCGCGCGACCAGCTCACGGTCGGCGTCGACGCCGGCGTCCTCGAGCGCTTCGAGGAGGCGGTGGCGCTCGCCGTCTCGCTGGGCGCCGAGGTGGGGGAGTGCACGCTGCCGCACGCCTCCCACGGGCTCGCCGCCTACTACCTGATCGCCCCGGCCGAGGCGTCCGCGAACCTGGCCCGCTACGACGGCGTCCGCTACGGCCCACGGACGGACGGGCCGGACGTCCAGGCGATGTACGAGGCGACGCGCCACGACGGCTTCGGACCCGAGGTCAAGCGCCGGATCATGATCGGCGCCTACGCCCTCTCGGCCGGCTACTACGACGCCTACTACGGCCAGGCGCAGCGCGTCCGCACGCTGATCCGCCGTGACTTCGACGTCGCCTTCGCCGACTACGACGCCCTGCTCCTGCCGACCACGCCGACGCCGGCCTTCCGGTTCGGCGCGAAGCTCGACGACCCGCTCGCGATGTACGCGAACGACGTCTTCACCCTGCCCGCCAACCTCGCCGGCCTGCCCGGGCTCTCGATCCCGATGGGGACGTCCGACGGGCTCCCGGTCGGCCTCCAGATCGTCGGGCCGGCGTTCTCCGAGAACCGCCTCTTCGCCGTCGGGCATGCCCTCGAGCGGGCCATCGGCTTCGACCCCGTGCCGCCGCGCCTGCAGGGGGTGACGTCGTGAGCCGCGATGGCTGGGAGGCCGTCATCGGCCTCGAGATCCACGTCCAGCTCCAGACCCGGACGAAGATGTTCTGCCGCTGCGCCAACCGCTACGGCGACCCGCCGAACACGAACGTGTGCCAGGTCTGCCTGGCCCACCCGGGCGTGCTGCCCGTTCCGAACCGCGCGGCCGTCCACCAGGCGATCCGGGTCGGGATGGCGCTCGGCTGCACGATCCCGAGCTGGTCGCAGTTCCACCGGAAGAACTACTTCTATCCGGACAACCCCAAGGCGTACCAGATCTCCCAGTACGACTCCCCGCTCTGCGGCGAGGGGGTCTTCCACGTGCCCGCGCCGGGTGGCGCCTTCGAGGTACGGCTCGAGCGCGCGCACATCGAGGAGGACGCCGCCAAGATGATCCACGCGGGTGGCGCGGGCGGCCGGCTGACCGGCTCGGCGTCGTCCGTCGTCGACTTCAACCGGGCCGGCACGCCACTGCTCGAGATCGTCACGCGGCCCGACCTGCACTCCGGCGAGGACGCCCGTCGCTTCCTGAACCTGCTCCGCGCCACGATCGTGGCGATCGGCGCCTCGGACGCCGACATGGAGAAGGGCTCGCTGCGCTGCGACGCCAACGTCTCCGTCCGCCGCGTCGGCGACACGGCGCTCGGCACCAAGACCGAGCTCAAGAACATGAACTCGTTCCGGTACCTCGAGCGCGGCATCAACGCCGAGATCGAGCGTCAGATCGGCGTGCTCGAGGCGGGGGACCGGGTCCGGCAGGCGACGATGCACTACGACGTGGCCACGGGCACCGTCCACGTGCTGCGCTCGAAGGAGGAGGCGAACGACTACCGCTACTTCCCGGAGCCGGACCTCGTCCCGCTCGAGCCCGACGCCGCGCTGCTCGACGAGCTGCGCGCCGCGCTCGCCGAGCTGCCCGCCGCGCGCATCGAGCGCTTCGTGGGGCAGTACGGCCTCCCCGAGCCGATCGCGGAGGCGCTCGGGACCGGCTCGGAGCTCGCGCGCTGGTTCGAGGAGCTCGCGCGGCTCGTCGGTGACGGACGGCTCGCGGCGAACTGGACGCTCGGCGACTTCTCGGCGCACCTGAACGCGGCCGGCGTGGTGCCTGCCGAGAGCCCGGTCACGCCCGCCCGGATGGCCGGGCTCGTACGGCTGGTGGAGTCGGGCGCCGTCGGCACGGCCGCCGCCAAGCAGGTCTTCGCGGGCCTGGTCGACGACCCCGACGCGTCGGCGGAGGCGATCGTCGAGGCGCGCGGGCTCGGGCAGATCGGCGACGAGGCGGCGCTCGCCGCCGTCGTCGACGAGGTGGTGGCCGGCAATCCCGCCCAGGTCGCCCAGTTCCGTGCCGGCAAGGTGCAGCTGCTCGGCTTCTTCACCGGCCAGGTGATGCGGCAGACCGGCGGTCGGGCCGAGCCGAAGACGGTGCAGCGGCTCCTCCGCGAGCGACTCGACGGGAGCTGAGCGCGGGGCGGCCCGTGCGGCGCCCGATGGCCCGTTCGTCCACCGCATCCCGCCTGCGCCAGGTCAACCCGTTCCGGGCGGACCTCCCGCGGTCGGTCCGCACGCTGCAGGCCGGCGGCCTCCTGAACGCCGTCGGCAACGGGCTCGTCTTCCCGTTCCTGTTCCTGTACCTGCACGAGGTCCGAGGGGTGTCGGCCACGACGACGGGACTCGTCGTGGGGACGACCGGCGCGCTCGGCCTGGTGGTCACGCCGCTCGCGGGCGTGCTGGTCGATCGCGTGGGCGGCCGGCCGACGCTCGCCCTGTCGCTCGCCCTGATTACGGCCGGGAACGTGGGGTACGCCCTCGCGGAGAACGCCCAGACCGCCTTCGCGGCCGCGCTCTTCGCGGGGGCCGGGAACGGCTGCTTCTGGCCTGCGCAGAGCACGATGCTGGTCTCGCTCACGGACGGGCGAGAGCGGACCGCGGCCTTCGCGATGCAGCGGGTGATGATGAACCTGGGCGTCGGCATCGGCGGCATGGTCGGCGGCCTCATCGCCCGGACCGACGTCCCCGCCACCTTCCAGGCGCTCTTCCTCGGCAACGCGCTCTCGTTCGTGCTGTACGGCGTCGTCCTGACGCGCGTCCCGCACGTCGCGCCGCCGCCGCGGGCCTCGGCCGGCGAGCCCCGGGGGCGCTACCT
>CADCWC010000349.1 GCA_902806305.1 uncultured Thermoleophilia bacterium
TGGGTGGCCGACATCGGCGGCAAGCGGCAGGAGTGGGACGCCAAGATCATCGAACAGGTCCCGGACCAGCGGATCGCCTGGCAGGCCGTGACCGGCAAGAAGAACGGCGGCGTCGTGACGTTCCACCGGATCGACGAGAACCGCACGCAGGTGAAGGTCCACCTCGACTACGAGCCCGAGGGGATCGTCGAGCGCGTCGGCAGCGCGCTCGGCCTCGACAGCGGACGGGTCAAGTTCGACCTCGAGAAGTTCAAGCAGCTGATCGAGAGCCGCGGCACCGAGACCGGCGCCTGGCGCGGCGAGGTCCGGTCCGGCCAGCAGCAGTAGCGCCGGCCCGGACCGGCCGGCGCGCCTTCTCGCCGGCCCGCCCGTCCGTCCACGGACGTCCACGAGGCCCGGTCGCCCCCTAGGGCGGCCGGGCCCCGCGCACGGAACGGGCCGAGAGGTCGTCCGGCGCCCCACTGGTAGGGTGGCCGGGCGTGACGAGTGCTCTGCAGATCGTGTTCGCGCTGTCGCTCGTGGCGCTGAACGGCTTCTTCGTCGCAGCTGAGTTCTCGCTGGCGCGGGCGCGCCTGACGAGACTCGACACGGCAGCGGCAGAGGGTAGCCGCGCGTCGCGCCGTGCGGCGGAGCAGGTCCGGCACATCGACCGCTATCTGGCGGCGTGCCAGCTCGGCATCACGCTGGCCAGCCTGGGGCTCGGGTGGGTCGGCGAGCCTGCCTTCGCCGACGTCCTCGAACCGGTCCTCACCAGGATCGGGCTGGCCGAGGACGCCGCCGTGGTCGTGGGGTTCGCGATCGCGTTCGCCATCATCACCACGCTGCACGTCGTCCTGGGCGAGCTCGCCCCGAAGAGCCTCGCGATCCAGCGCGCGGAGGGCACGGCGCGAGTCATCGCGCGGCCGCTGGAGTGGTTCCGGATCATGTTCGCGCCGTTGATCGCGCTCTTCAACGGCGCGGGAAACGCCACCGTCCGGCTCCTGGGCGTCGCACCCGCTTCGGAACATGAGCTGGCGTCGACCCCGGAGGATCTCGAGCTGCTGATCGCCGAGTCGAGCCGGAGCGGCACGGTCAGTCCCGAGGAGGCCGAGATGCTGCGGGGCGTCTTCCACCTGGCTGACCGCCAGGCGCGCGACGTCATGACCCCGCGGCCGGCAGTCGTGGTGCTCGCGGCCGAGATGGCGCCGGACGTGGGCCTCGACGCGGCGCTGGCCACGCCGCACAGCCGCTTCCCGGTGCTCGCCGCAGAGGACACGCCGGTCGGCGTCGTGCACGTCGCCGATCTGGCGCGAGAGGTCCGTCAGGGCGGCCCCCGCGTCGTCGGGGCCCTCTGCCGAGAGGTGCCCGTCACCTCGGAGTCGCGGCCGCTCGACCAGCTTCTCGAGCAGCTTCGCCACGACCGCACCTCGCTGAGCCTGGTGCTCGACGAGTACGGCCAGCTCGCCGGCGTCGTCTCGGTCGAGGACATCGTCGAGGAGGTCGTGGGCGAGATCCAGGACGAGCGTGACCCCGAGTCGCTCGTGCAGCGCAGGGGCGACGGGGTGCTCGTCGCGCATGGGTTGACGGCGCTCGACGACCTTCGGGACCATGGGGTCCAGATCCACGACGACGAGGTCACCTCCGTGGGCGGGCTCGTCCTCGACCGGCTCGGACGACCGGCGCACGTCGGCGAGATCGTCGAGGTCCACGGCTACCGCCTGGGCGTCGAAGAGGTGGACGGGACGCGTATCGTGCGAGTCCGCATCGAGCCGCTCGCGCACGACGGGCCGCCGGGCTGAGCCGCGGCACGCCGAGCGCGCCACCGAGGCGCGGTACGCTGCACGGTTGATGGAACCCCTGGTCGCCGAGATCGAGCGCGCCTTCGCGGAGGTCGAGCAGCAGCTGCAGGACCCGGCCGTCTTCGACGACCGGCAGCTGCAGGTGGAGCTGGGGCGCCGTCACCGCCGCCTGCAGGACGCCCACGCGCTCGCCGTGCGGTGGCGCGCGGCCCACGAACAGATCGCCGACGCGACCGAGATGCTCGAGGGCGAGCGCGACCCGGATACGCGCGCCTACCTCCAGGCCGAGCTCGAGTCGGCGCGCGCGGCGATCGAGCCGCTCGAGGAGCAGATCCGCCTCGCGATGCTGGAACGCGACCCGGCGGACGACAAGAACGTCATCGTCGAGATCCGGCAGGGTGCGGGCGGTGACGAGGCGGCGCTGTTCGCCGGCGAGCTCGTGACGATGCTGACCCGGTACGCCGATCGCCGGGGCTTCCGGCACGCCGTCCTGAACTCGAGCCCGTCGGAGGGCGGCGGCGTGAAGGACGTCACCGTCGAGATCGTGGGCGACGGCGCGTACTCGGCCTTCAAGTGGGAGTCCGGCGTGCACCGCGTCCAGCGCGTGCCGGCGACGGAGCAGCAAGGGCGCATCCACACCTCGACCGCCACCGTCGCGGTGCTGCCGGAGGCGGAGGACGTCGAGGTGCACATCGACCCGAAGGACATCGACATCGACACCATCCGGGGGTCGGGACCGGGCGGCCAGTCCGTCAACACGACCGATTCTGCGGTGCGGGTCACCCACAAGCCGACCGGCATGATGGTGACCTGTCAGGACGAGCGCTCGCAGCTCCAGAACAAGGACCGCGCGATGCGAATCCTCCGCGCCCGCCTCTACGACCTGGAGCGCGAGCGGCGGGCCCAGGAGCTCTCCGACGCGCGGAAGTCGCAGATCGGCTCCGGCGCGCGGTCGGAGAAGATCCGCACGTACAACTACCCCCAGAGCCGGGTCACGGACCACCGGATCAAGTTCACGTCGCACAACCTCAGCGGGATCCTGCTCGGCGAGCTCGACGAGCTGACCGACGCCCTGACCGCCGAGGACAATCGCCGCAGGCTCGAGGCCACGACCGCCGGCAGCGTGGCCTGACGATGGCGACGGCGCTCCTGATCGTCGACGTCCAGGGGGACTTCCTGCCGGGCGGCGCGCTCGGCGTGCCCGACGGCGACGCCGTCGTCGAGCCACTCGGGCGCCTCGCCGCGGCGGCCGACCTGGTCGTCGCGAGCCGTGACCTCCACCCCGTCGACCACGTCTCGTTCGCGGCCCGCGGCGGCCCGTGGCCGCCGCACTGCGTGACCGGCACGCCGGGGGCCGAGCTGCATCCCGCCGTGGAAGCGCTCCGGCCGGACCGCGTGGTGGACAAGGCCCAGAGCCCCGACGTGGACGCCTACTCGGCGTTCGACGGCACCGATCTGACCGCGTGGCTGCGCGGACGCGGTGTCGACCGCCTGCTCGTCGGCGGCCTCGCCACGGACTACTGCGTGCGGGCCTCCGCGCTCGACGCCCTGGCCGCCGGCTTCGCCGTCGACGTCGCCGCCGACGCCTGCCGGGCCGTCGACGTGCTGCCGGGCGACGGCGACCGGGCGCTCGAGGAGGTCCGCGACGCCGGCGGTCGCGTGCGCTCGACCGCCGAGCTGCTCGCCGGCGATGGCTGAGCGCGCCGCCCCGGCGACCGGCCTCCGCACCGTCGTCGAGGTCCTCGGCCTGTCGGCCGCCTACCTCGACGCGCGGGGCTTCCCCGGCCCGCGGCTGGACGCCGAGCTGCTGCTCGGGCACGTGCTCGGGCTGGCCCGGATCGAGCTCTACCTGCACCACGACCGGCCCGTCGAGCCGGACGAGCTCGACCGCTTCCGCACGCTGCTGCGTCGTCGCGGGGCGGGCGAGCCCATCGCCTACCTCACGGGCACGGCGGGGTTCCGACGGCTGACGCTGCTGAGCGACGCGCGCGCGCTCGTGCCGCGTCCCGAGACGGAGGTGCTGGTCGAGCTGGCGCTGGCCCGCCTGCCCGAGCACGGCGCCCTGCTCGACCTCGGCACCGGAAGCGGCGCCATCGCGCTCGCGGCGGCCGCCGAGCGGCCCGACCTGCACGTCACGGCGGTCGACCGTTCGGCGGCCGCGCTCGCGCTCGCGGCCGAGAACGCCGGCCGCCTCGGCGTCACGGTCGAGCTGCTCGAGTCCGACCTGGACGCCGCACTCGAACCCGGTCGGCGGTTCGACGTGATCGCCGCCAACCTGCCCTACGTCGCCGAGGGCGACGCGCGGGTCGAGCCGGGCGTCCACCGCTTCGAGCCGCACGAGGCCCTCTACGGCGGGTCGGACGGGCTCGATCTCGTCCGGCGGGCGGTGGCGGGCGCCGCCACACGGCTCGTTCCGGGCGGGTCGCTCATGCTCGAGCTCGGCAGCGACCAGATCGCCGAGGTCGTGGCGCTCGTCGCCGCGCTCGGCCTCGTCGAGCCCGCCGTCGAGCGAGACCTGGCGGGCCGGGAGCGGTTCGTGGTCGCCCACCGCCCGGCCGGAGACGCCGGTGGCTGAGCGACTGCGCGTCGACGACGACCTCGAGCCGCTCGTCCGGACCCTCTCCCACGGCGGCCTCGCGGTGATCCCGACGGACACGGTCTACGGGCTCGTGACCACCGCCCACCTCCCGGACGCCTGCGCCCGCCTGCTCGCGCTCAAGGGGCGCGACGGCTCACGGCCCGCGGCCGTGCTCTGCGCCGACGTGGAGACCCTCTTCACCACGGCCCTGCCGGAGCTCTACGGCCGGGCCGGCGTCCGCGCCCGACGCCTCCTGCCCGGACCCGTCACGCTGATCGTCCCGAACCCGGGCGGGCGCTTCCGCTGGCTGTGCGGTGGCCGGCCGGACCGCCTCGGCGTCCGCGTCCCGGTCCTCGAGGCGCGCCTGGCGGCGGCCGTGGACCGCATCGGCGTGCTCCTCGCCAAGTCGGCCAATCCGACCGGCGGGCAGA
>CADCWC010000350.1 GCA_902806305.1 uncultured Thermoleophilia bacterium
GACCGGCACGGCCGGTGTCGTCGGCAACGACACCTCCGGCCCCGAGCCCGAGCAGGCGCGCGCCCGCGCCGAGGAGGAGCTGCGCGTCGGCACGCAGCAGGTCGAGACCGGCCGCGCGCGCCTGCGCAAGCACATCGTCAGCGAGAACGTCTCCACGACCGTGCCGGTCGAGCGCGAGCAGGTCCGCGTCGAGCGCGAGCCGATCACCGACGCCAACGTCGGCGCCGCGATGGACGGCCCCGCGCTCTCCGAGGAGGAGCACGAGGTCGTGCTGCACGAGGAGACCGCCGTGGTCGACAAGGAGGTCGTGCCCAAGGAGCGCGTCCGCCTCGACAAGGACGTCACCACGGAGCAGCAGCGCGTCTCCGAGGAGGTCAGCAAGGAGCAGATCGAGGTCGACGGAGACCCCGGCCGCCGCTAGGACGGGATCGCGACGCCTCGGGACGCCGGGGCGTCGACGCCTTCCGCGTCCCGCCCCGCCCCGTCCCAGGGCGTCCGGCGACCGCGAAGCGCCCCGGCGAGAGCCGGGGCGCTTCCCGTTTCCTACAACGATGCCTCGGGACGCTGGCCGCCCTCGACGCGCGTGTCGGCGTCCAGCCCGCTGCCCTCGACGCGCGTCTCGGCGTCGAGCCCGATGCGCTCCATCTCGATGCGCTCCTTGCGCAGCTCGTCGCTGATGCGCTGCGGCTCGGTGACGACCTCGCGGTGGATGCGGACCCGCTCGCGGGGGACGATCCGCTTGGACACGACGACCTGCTCCTCGTAGAGCGTGAGGTCGAGCGTCTCGGTGGTGAACGCCTCGCCGAACCCCTGACCGCCGCCGAAGCGCTCGCCGGCCTTGCCGACCAGCGAGGATGCGCGGGCGAGCAGGGCGCTCAAGCCGCCCCCGCCGCCCGTCGTCGTCTCCTGCTCTCCCGGACGCCGGGCCCCCGAGCCGATCCCGCCGGCGTGGGACCCACCGGCGGAGGCGTCCATCCCGGAGGTGCCCTCGCCGGCGCCCATCCCCGCCGCCGAGCCGGCGACGGGGGAGTCGGCGTCGTTTGCGCCGTCCCCCTGGCCGGAGATCGCGACGCGCTCGAGGTGCAGCTCCTCCCGCCGTACCTCGACCGTCTGGGTGACCGTCTCGGTCACGATGCGCTTGACCAGCCGGACGCGTTCGCGCGGCACGCGCTCGTGCTCGACGAACAGCGCCTCTTCCGAGCGGATCATCTCCGGCGGCAGGTCCCCGGTGACCGACGTGTCGCCTTCGCGGCCCGCGGGCACCGCCGTGTCGTCCCGGCCGCCCGAAAGCGTCGTGTCCCCCCGGGCCGAGAGGTCGGCGTCGGCCGTCTGGTCGGCGTAGTGCGCCCGCACGCGGTCCATGTGCTCCGGCGAGAAGCGCTCGGTGAGCCCCGACGTCGAGGGCGAGGTCTCCACCCGCTGGCGGCTCACCGCCACGCGCACGGCGTCTCCTTCACGCGTCGAGTGCGCGAGGGGCGCCAGGACGAGCTCGCCGCCCTCGCCTGGCGCGTCGACCGCGGCCCACGCCGGCCGGCTGGTGGTCTCGTCGAGGAAGATCTGGCGGATCTGTCCGAGCGGCTGGCCGTCGCTGTCGACCAGCTCACGTCCCTGCGCGTCGTTGATGTCGCCGATGGGGTCCGAAGTCATGGGTCCAAGCTAGTGCAGGGGTAGCCCGTCTGACAATGCGAGCCGGACCCATCGCGGTTCACCCGCCGTCGGAAGCGGTGCGCATGGCGTCGGCGAGGCCGGGCTGGCGGTACGGCCCGGGGCGCTGGAGGCCGGCGATCAGCCGGCCCCTCACCTCGCCGGACTCGCCCTGCCCGAGCTTGGCCTTGGCCTCGACACGGCCGGCCGGCACGCGCACGCAGCAGGTGCCGCCCAGCAGCCGGTCGGCGATGTCGGCGACCGCCGACCACGGCGTCGGGCGCGCGCGCCGGGCCTCCAGGTGCTCGAACGTCCGTCGCAGCAGGTCGAGCGACGCGTCGCGCTCGAGCACCTCGGGCTTCCCGTGCACGTGGACTGCCTCGAAGTTCCACGTCCCGACCGACGCGCCGTCGCCGCCCTGCCAGGCCCCGGGGAGAAAGCCGTTCTCGCCCTGGAAGACGACCAGGAGCTCGGCGCCGCGCTCGAGCCGCGCGCGCTGCGGGTCGGCCCGGGCGGTGTGGGTCAGCAGGACGAGCCGGTCGTCCTCGTCGTCGTCGAGGATCGCCGGCATGTGCGAGGCGATGGCGCCGCCCTCGCCGTGCGAGACCAGCATCGCCCACGGGTGGGCGCGGATGAGCTCCCGTACGCGGGCGCCCTCCAGCCGCTGCCGGTCCTGGACGAGCATGCCCGTCGCCTACCCGCTACGCGGCCGTGCGAGCCGACCTGGCCGCCCGGTCCGGCGGCCCCTCAGGTGGCGTCGTTCGACGCGCCGGCGACCAGCGGGACGAAGCGGACCTCGTCCAGCCGGCTCCGCTCGAGGGTGTCACCCCGGCGGCGCACGCGGACCAGCCATTGCCGTCGGCCCCCGGTCGGGATGATCAGCCGGCCGCCATCGGCCAGCTGCTCGGTGAGGGCGGGGGGGACATCCGGCGCTGCGGCCGCGACGTTGACGGCGTCGTAGGGGGCGCGCGGCGGATGTCCCTCCCACCCGTCGCCGACGACCAGCGTGACGTTGGCGACCCCCGCGGCGGCCAGCGCGTCCCGGGCGTGGCTCGAGAGGGTGGCGTCGCGTTCGATCGAGACGACCTCGGCGGCGAGCCGGGCGAGCACCGCGGCGTGATAGCCGCGGCCGGTGCCGACGTCGAGCACGCGCTCGTCGCCGCGCAGCTCGAGCAGCTCGCACATGCGCGCGACGATCAGCGGCTGCGAGATGGTCTGGCCGTGGCCGATCGGCAGCGGGTGGTTGCCCCATGCCTCACCGCGGACGTCCTCGGGGACGAACGCCTCGCGCGGCACGGCGGCGATCGCCTCGAGCACCCGCTCATCGCCCACCCGGCCCGCCAGCTCGCCCAACAGGGCCTCGCGCTGGGGATTGGTGCCTGACTCGGACATGGCGCCGGTCGACGATCGCGTCGCTACATCGCCATCGCGACGTACTTGGTCTCCAGGTACTCGGCGATGCCCTCGCGGCCCCCCTCGCGGCCGAAGCCCGACGCCTTGACGCCGCCGAAGGGCGCCGCCGGGTTGCTCACCATGCCCTGGTTGAGCCCGACCATCCCGGTGTCGAGCGCCTCGCAGACCCGCATCGCGCGCTTGAGATCGCTGGTGTAGACGTAGGCGACGAGCCCGTACTCGGTGTCGTTGGCGGCCGCGACGGCGGCCTCCTCGTCGTCGAAGGTCGCCACCGGCGCCACCGGGCCGAAGATCTCCTCGTCGAGCAGGCGCGCGTCGTCGGGCACGTCGGTGAGCACGGTGGGCTCGTAGAAGTAGCCCCGTCCGTCGCGGCGGCGGCCCCCCACGACGACGCTGGCGCCCCGGTGGGTGGCGTCGTCGACGAGCTCGGAGACCTTGTCGCGCTGGTCCTCGTCGATCAGCGGTCCGACCTCGACGCCGTCCTCGGTGCCCCTTCCCACGGGCATCGCGCCGAGTCGCCGGGCCAGCTTCTCGGCGAACTCGTCGGAAAGCCGGTCGGCGACGTGGAAGCGGTTGGCCGCCGTGCACGCCTCGCCGACGTTGCGCATCTTGGCGATCACCGCTCCCTCCACCGCGGCGTCGACGTCCGCGTCGTCGAAGACCAGGAACGGCGCGTTGCCGCCCAGCTCCATCGACACGCGCAGCAGGTTCTCCGAAGCCTGGGCCATCAGCTTGCGCCCCACCTCGGTCGAGCCCGTGAAGGAGACCTTGCGCAGGCGGGGGTCCTCCATGATCGGCTTCGAGACCGCGCTCGAGGAGGACGAGGTCAGCACGTTGAGGACGCCGGGCGGAAGCCCGGACTCCTCGAGGATCTGGGCCAGCGCGAGCATCGAGAGCGGCGTCTTCTGCGCCGGCTTGATCACCATGGTGCAGCCCGCCGCCACCGCGGGGCCGATCTTGCGCGTCCCCATGGCCATCGGGAAGTTCCACGGCGTGACCAGGTAGCACGGCCCGACGGGCTGACGCATGGTCAGCAATCGCCCCTGGCCGTTGGGCGCCGCGGCGAAGCGACCCTCGATGCGGACCGCCTCCTCGGCGAACCAGCGGAAGAACTCGGCGGCATAGGCGATCTCGGTCCGCGACTCGGCGATCGGCTTGCCCATCTCCAGGGTCATCAGCAGGGCGAGATCATCCTGGCGCTCCACGATGCGCTCGAACGCGCGGCGCAGGATCTCCCCGCGCTCGCGCGGGGGGTGCGACGCCCACTCGGCGCGCATCGCGACCGCCGCGTCGAGCGCCGCCCGGGCGTCGTCGGGCGTCGCGTCGGCGACTTCGGCGATCGTCTCGGCCGTGGCCGGGTCCTCGACGGCGAACGTCCGACGGCCGCCGGCGGGCTGCCAGCGTCCACCTATGTAGAGGTCGCGCGCGACGGCGTCGACGACGGACTTCTCGTGCTCGGCGGTGATGGTCATGCGGTGAGGGCCTCCTCGGCGGGCTCGCCGGAGATGTCCGGATGCAGCGAGTAGTCGACCGGCACGGCGATCAGCGACGGCCGGTCGAGTGACAGGGCATGCTCCAGGTGGCGGCCGAAGTCGGCCGCCGCCTCGCAGCGCCAGGCCGGCAGGCCGAAGGCCTCGGCCAGCGAGACGAAGTCGACTCCGCCGAAGTGCGTCCCGTGGCTCTCGCCGAAGCGGGCCTCCTGCTTGGTCACGAT
>CADCWC010000351.1 GCA_902806305.1 uncultured Thermoleophilia bacterium
CTGAGCAGGACGGGGAACCGACGCGGGCCGTTGACACCCCCCGACGAACATGCGATAAGCACTGCACCGTGAGGCGGGCGGTCGATCGCCTGGAGATGGGTCAAGGGCGAGAGGGAGGAGCGACGGTATGAGGTATCCCCGAGAGCGTGTCGACGAGGTCCGGCGACGCCGGTCCGAGCTCGAGAACAACCTGATCGACGCGTACATCCAGAAGCGCGTCAGCCGGCGCGAGTTCATGCGCCGCGGCACGGTCATCGGCATGTCCCTGCCGACGCTCGGCTTCCTCGCCACGGCCTGCGGTGGCGGCGACGACGACGGCGGCGGCGAGACGACCGGGGTCGGGGGCGCCCAGTCGAACGAGGCCACGACCGGCGAGGGCACGACCGCCGCGGCCCCGAAGCCGGGCGGCACGATCCGCGTGGCCCAGGAGGTGCCGTCGACCGCGGTCGACCCGGTGCTCGTCCAGGACTCCGGGGGCATCGGCCTGCTGAGCCACCCGGGCGAGTACCTCGCGCTCTCCGGCCAGGACCTGAAGCTCCAGCCCGTCCTGGCCGAGAGCTGGGAGCCGAACGCCGACGGCACCGAGTGGACGTTCAAGATCCGCCAAGGCGTCAAGTTCCACGACGGCACGCCGATGACGGCGAAGGACGTGGCGGCCACCATCAACCGCCTGGCGGACCCGGCGAACAAGTCGAATGCGCTTTCCGCCTTCGCGGGCGTGATCTCGAAGGGCGCGGCCAAGGCCACGGACGACGCCACCGTGGTCGTCTCGCTCGACGCCGCCAACGGCAACTTCCCGTACTACCTGAGCTCCGACAACTACAACACGATCATCATCCCGGCGGCCTTCGACGGCGACTGGGAGAAGACGTTCATCGGGACGGGCCCGTTCAAGCTCGACAAGTACACGGTCAAGCAGGGCGCCTCGTTCGTGCGCTTCGAGGACTACTGGGGCGAGAAGGCGATCCCGGACCGCGTCGAGGTCACGCTCGTCGAAGGCGAGCAGCAGATGGTGACGCTGCTGCAGGGCGGCCAGGTCGACATGGTCCAGAACTTCTCGGCCTCGAGCGGCGGCCAGAGCCTGCTCGACAATCCCGAGTACAACATCATCTCGATCCCGTCCGTGGCGCACCGGCTCACGCACATGCGCGTCGACGAGGGGCCGTTCAAGGACAAGCGGGTGCGGCAGGCCGCCGCCCTGCTGATCGATCGGCAGGCGCTGATCGACGGCCTGTTCGAGGGTCGCGCCCAGAAGGGCAACGACAGCCCGTTCGCGCCCGCGTTCCCGTCCACGGACACCACGGTGGAGCAGCGCGAGCGCGACGTCGAGAAGGCGAAGCAGCTGCTCGAGGAGGCGGGCGTCGGCGGCGGTTTCGCGGTGCCGTGGAACGTGCTCCGCACCGCCGAGGTCCCCGACATGGCCCAGGTCATGCAGGCGAACCTCAAGGAAGGCGGGATCAACGTCGAGCTGGTCATCCAGGACACGGCCACGTTCTACGGCGACGGCCAGTACGGCAGCTCGCCGTGGCTCGACTCGATCATGGGCACCGTCGACTACGGCCACCGCGGCGTGCCGAACATCTTCCTGGTCGCCCCGCTGACCAGCAAGGGCACCTGGAACTCGGCGCACTTCAAGAACCCCGAGTACGACAAGCTCGTGACGCAGTACATCGCCGCGCTCGACGTCGACGCGCAGAAGGAGGTGTCGGGCAAGATCCAGACGCTCCTGCTCGACGAGACGCCGACCATCGTCCCGTACTTCTACGACTTCCTGGCCGCCCAGCGGCAGAACGTCACGGGCGGGCGGGTCACGGCCATGAGCCACGTGTTCGTGGACCGGGCCGGCTTCACCGCCTAGTACGCGGCCACGCGAGCCGGGGCTCGACCCGGCTCGCGTGGCCAGTCGGCACAACCTCGTCGGGGGCCTTCACACGGCCGCCGGCACGACGTACGCTGGCACCACTCTCGGCACGGAAGGGCTCAGTGGCACGCTTCCTCCTCACCCGGCTCGGCCTCGCGCTCGTCACGCTCTTCCTCTTGAGCGTCATCGTGTTCTGCATGGCCCAGGTCCTGCCCGGTAACGTCGGCCGCGCGATCCTCGGGCCGTTCGCCAGCCAGGAGACGGTGGACGCGCTCAACGAGTCGCTCGGGGTCAACCGCCCGCTCGTCACGCAGTACGCCGACTGGATCGGCAGCTTCGTGACCGGCGACCTCGGCCAGTCGCTGAGCTTCCGGCGGCCCGTGGCGACACTCGTGGGCGACGCGCTGGTCAACTCGCTCAAGCTCGCCGCGGTGGCCTTCGCGCTGGTCGTGCCGCTCGGCATCCTGGGCGGCGTCATCGCGGCGCTCCGCTACGGCAAGAGCACGGACCGCGCCATCACCATCGTCGGCACGTCGCTGACCACGGTCCCGGAGTTCGTGTCGGGGATCGTGCTGATCGTCGTCGTCGGCCTGTGGCTCGACCTGCTGCCGATCGGCGCCACCGCCCCGAGCGGATCAGGACCGCTCACGCAGCTCAAGCACCTGATCCTGCCGGCGATCCCCCTGGTCTTCGTGCTGTTCGGCTACATCGCCCGCATGGCGCGGGCGGGCATGATCGAGGCCCTGGACTCGGACTACACGCGGACCGCGGTGCTCAAGGGCCTCTCGCAGCGCGAGGTCGTGCGGCGGCACGTGCTTCGGAACGCCCTCCTGCCCACGATCACCGTCGTGGCCACGCAGACCGGCTACCTGATCGGCGGCCTGTTCGTCGTCGAGTTGCTGTTCAACTACAACGGCATCGGGCGGCTGATCCTGCAGGCGGCGCAGCAGAAGGACTTCCCGCTGCTGCAGAGCGGCGTGCTCGTGATCGGGGTGTTCTACATGGCGGCCACGCTGCTCGCCGACCTCGCCTACTCGCTGCTCAACCCGCGCATCCGCTACGCGACCGCAGAGTGATCCATCTTCCCCGAGCCACGGAGGCGACGTGAGTCGCGACATCGGCCAGAGCGTCGGACAGAACGTGGGCGCGAAGGTGACCGACGTCGCCTCCGCCGTCGACCAGAACGTCACCGCCGATCCCGGGACGATCGTCCCGCCGGTGCCGAAGGTGGACGAGGGAAAGGTGGCCCGTCGCGAGCGCTGGCGCCTGATCCTGCGCTCCAAGAGCACGATCGTCGGGTCCTTGATCATGCTCCTCTGGATCTTCTGCGCCCTGTTCGGCGAGGCGCTGGCCCCCAAGGACGTCTACGCGACGAGCTTGGTCGAGAAGCTCGACCGGCCGAGTGGCGAGCATCTCTTCGGGACCGACCGGCTCGGACGCGACGTCTTCTCCCGTGTGCTCGCGGGTGCTCGCGACATCCTCATCGTGGCCCCGGCCGCCACGGTCCTCGGCACCATCCTGGGGACGATCCTCGGCCTCATCACGGGCTACTTCGGCGGCTGGGTCGACAACGTCCTCTCGCGGCTCATCGACGCCGTCCTGGCCCTGCCGCTGATCATCCTGGCGGTCGTGGCGGTCGTGGCGCTCGGACCGTCGAGCCGCACGGTGATCGTCATCGTCGGCCTGGGCTTCACGCCGCTCATCGCCCGCACCGTCCGGTCGGCGGTGCTCGTCGAGCGGCAGCTCGACTACGTCCAGGCCGCGCGCCTGCGGAACGAGCGCGCGCCGTACATCATGTTCCGCGAGATCCTGCCCAACGTCATGCCGCCGATCCTGGTCGAGTTCACGGTCCGGCTGGGCTACGCCATCTTCACCGTGGCCGGTCTGTCGTTCCTGGGCTACGGCATCCAGGCACCATCTCCCGACTGGGGGCTCTCCATCTCCGAGAACTTCACGTTCCTGTCCAGCGGCAGCTGGTGGCCGGTGACGTTCCCGGCGCTCGCCATCGCCTCGCTCGTCGTGGCGGTCAACCTCATCTCGGACGGCATCCTCCAGGCGGTGGAGCAGTGAGCGCGACGGTCGAGGGCCCGCCGCCCTCGGACGTCGTGGTGGCCGACGCGCCGGCGCTCGCCCTCAAGGACCTGCAGATCGCCTACCGGGTCCGCGGCAAGGACCGGGCCGTCGTCCGTGGCGTCTCCCTGACCATCCCGCGTGGCGAGGCGTACGGGCTCGTCGGGGAGTCAGGCTGCGGGAAGTCGACGGTCGCCCTGGCGATCGTACGGTACCTCCCGCGCAACGGCCGCGTCACCGCCGGGTCGGTCGAGGTCGCCGGTCGGGACGTCGCGACCCTCCGCGAGGCGGAGCTGCGCAAGTACCGGTCCGGCACCGTCTCGATGGTCTACCAGAGCCCCGGCTCGGCGCTCAACCCGTCGCTCCGCGTCGGCGACCAGCTGGCCGAGGTCTTCACGATCGCCGGAGCCTCGAAGGACGACGCCGCCGTTCGCGCGAACGAGGCGCTCCGTCAGGTGCAGATCTCCGACCCTGCGAGCGTCATGCGGCGCTTCCCGCACCAGCTCTCGGGCGGCATGCTGCAGCGCGTCGTCATCGCGATGGCCCTGGCCACGAACCCCGAGTTGCTGATCCTCGACGAGCCGACCACGGGTCTCGACGCCACGGTCGAGGCCGAGGTGCTCGACCTGGTCTCGAATCTGCGTGAGCAGCTCGGCACCTCCGTCCTCTTCATCAGCCACAACCTGGGGATCATCGCCCGCATGTGCGACCAGGTCGGCGTGCTGTACGCCGGTCGCCTGGTCGAGGAGGGACCGGCCCGCGAAGTCTTCCGCGATCCCCGCCACCCGTACTCCGTCGGCCTGCTCCGCTGCATCCCACGCGCGGGCGTGCGC
>CADCWC010000352.1 GCA_902806305.1 uncultured Thermoleophilia bacterium
TCGTCGGGCGGGCCCTGAAGGGGCGCTCGGACCGACCGTACGTGTTCACCAAGTGCGGTCTGCTCGGGAACCGGGAGACGGACCACGTCGAGAACACCCTCGAGCCCGACTCCATCCGCCGCGAGGTCGAGGACAGCCTGCGCCGGCTCGGCGTCGACGTGATCGACCTCTACCAGATCCACTGGCCGGATCCGGACCCGGCGATCGAGGACGCGTGGGCCACGCTCATCGAGCTGAAGGAGCAGGGCAAGGTCCGCCACATCGGCGTCTCGAACTTCGACGCGGGCCAGCTCGAGCGGATCGCCGGGATCCATCCCGTCGGGTCGCTGCAGCCGCACTACTCGCTCCTGCACCGTGAGGTCGAGATGGACGTGCTGCCCTGGTGCGCCGACCACGGCACCGGTGTGATCGCGTACTCGCCGATGGAGTCCGGCCTGCTGACCGGCGCCATGACCCGCGAGCGCATCGAGTCGCTGCCCGACGACGACTGGCGCCGGAACAACGAGGACTACCAGGAGCCCGCCCTGACGGCGAACCTGCAGCTCGTGGAGCGGCTCTCGGCCGTGGCCGAGCGGCACGGCTGCACCCCAGGGGCCGTGGCCATCGCCTGGGTGCTCGGCCACCCGGCGGTCACGGGCGCGATCGTCGGCGCGCGGCGGCCCGACCAGATCGAGGGGACCGTCGTCGGCGGCTCGCTGCAGCTCTCGCTCGACGACCTGCGCGAGATCGGCGTGCCGCCGCGCGCCCACGAGTCGTACCTGCCCGTCACCGTCTGAGCGAGAATCCCGGGCTCCGCCGCCGGCGGGATCGGACAGGGGAGGCGCACGTGCCGGAGACCATGCGAGGGGTGCTGCTCCCGGGCAACCGGGAGGTCGAGCTGGTGGACGTGCCGGTGCCCGAACCGGGACACGGGCAGGTGCTCGTGCGCATGCGGGCGTCGACGATCTGCGGCAGCGACCTGCGCGCCATCTACCGCGAGCACCTCGGGCACGGTCCCGAGGCGTACCAGGGCGTCGTCGCCGGGCACGAGCCGTGCGGCGAGATTGTGGCGGCCGGCCCGGGCGTGCGCCGCTTCGGCGTCGGCGACCGCGTCATCCTCTACCACATCGCCGGCTGCGGGGTCTGTCCCGACTGCCGGGCCGGGTTCATGATCTCCTGTACGTCCCCGCTGCGCGCGGCCTACGGGTGGCAGCGCGACGGCGGGCACGCCGAGTTCCTGCTCGCCGAGGAGTCGACCTGCGTGCCGCTCCCGGAGCCGCTGACCTTCATGGACGGCGCCTGCGTGGCGTGCGGGTTCGGCACGGCCTACGAGGCCGTGCGGCGGGCCGACGTCTCGGGCGCCGACGCGCTGCTCGTCACCGGCACGGGCCCGGTCGGCATGGCGGTCGGACTGCTCGGCCGCGCGCTCGGCGCAGGACCGATCATCGGGGTCGACACGGCGCCCGAGCGGCTCGAGCTCGCCTCGAGCCTCGGCGCGATCGACCACGCCGTCGTGGCCGGACCCGACGCGGGGAAGGCGATCGCAGAGCTGACCGGCGGGCACGGCTGCGAGGTCGCCGTCGACTGCTCCGGCTCGGGCGCGGGTCGCCTGACGGCGATCGCAGGCACGCGCCGGTTCGGCCGCGCCGTGATGGTGGGGGAGGGCAATCGGCTCGACATCGACGTCAGCCAGGCGCTCATCCACCCGCAGCTCACGCTGCTCGGCTCGTGGGTCACGAGCCTCGGTCGCATGGAGGAGCTCGTCGAGCGCCTGGTGCGCTGGGACCTGCACCCGGAGCGGGTCGTGACCGACCGCTTCGAGCTCGACCAGGCGGAGGAGGCCTACCGCCTCGCCGACAGCGGCCGCTCCGGCAAGGTCGGCCTGGTGATGGGCTGAACCGCCGCGGCGACTACAGCCAGCGCCAGAAGCGGAAGGCCGTCAGCATCCCGGCCAGGCCCGCGATGAGGCCGCCGAGGACGATCCAGAACCCACGGATCTCACCCTCCCACGGCACCTCGACGTTCATCCCGAAGAGGCCGGTGACGAGCGTCAGCGGGAGCATCGTGGCGCTGAAGACGGTGAGGACCCGCAGCACGCGCTGCTGGCGCTGGGCGATCGCCGTCTCGTTCGTGTCCTCGAGCGCCTCGATGACCTCCTTGTAGTTGTCGAGCACGTCCCAGATCCGCTCCGACGTGTCGATCAGGTCGTCGTAGTAGATCTCGAGGTCCTCGGCCAGGAAGCGCTCGGTGTCCCGCTCCAGCAGGCGCAGGACCGGCCGCTGCGGCTTGACGATCTTGCGGTAGGAGATGATCTCCTGCTTGACGTTCGAGATCCGGCGCACGATGTCCTCGTTGCGCTCCTCGAAGACCGCGTCCTCGATGTCGTCGAGCTTCCGGCCGATCTGGTCCAGGATCGGGAAGCAGTAGGCGTAGAGCGCGTCGAGGACCTCGTAGAAGAGGTAGCCCGAGCCCTTCGAGAAGAACTCGGCGCGCTCCTCGGTGGAGAGCTCGAGGCGTCGGAACAGCGCCGTCAACGGCTTCAGCGGCACGTTCGGGAGGGTGATGAGGTAGTCGCGGCCGACGAACGCGTTGAGCTCGGCGGCGTACAGGCGCTCCGTCTCCTTGTCGTACCAGGGGAAGTGCAGGACGGCGAACAGGTAGTCCGGGTAGTCGTCGACCTTCGGCCGCTGGCGCCGCGAGCGCACGTCCTCGAGGTCGAGCTCGTGGAAGGGGTACGCCTCGTCGAGCCACGCGACCTCGGCCGGTCCGGGCGAGTCGATCTGCACCCACCGCAGGCCCGCCTCCTCGATGGTCGCCACGTGCGCCTCGGGTGGGCGCGGACCCGTGATGTTCACGGCACGGTGGCGGCGGGGGCGGATACGCGGCATGGATGTCGGCTCGAGCGGCTTACACGGGAAGACCGCGACGAAGCATACTGCCGGTCCCGCCGTCGGCCGTGGCCGACGGGCCGCGAAAGGTACGGTTGACCCCCTGGCGGAGCGGCCGAGGACGGCGCTACGATCGCGTGCGTGCGCACGAGCCTCTCGGCGGCCGCCCGACACCGGCTCCTGCTCGGAGGTCAGGTCGCGCTCGGAGCCGGGCTGGTCGGCTTCCTCGGGCTCGAGGTGTGGCGCTCCTGGGCGGAGATCCGGCCGCGTGTGGCCGACATGGACTGGCGCTACGTGGCGCTCGCCGCGCTGGCCGTCGCCGTCTACTACATGGCGTTCGTGCCGGGCTGGATGCTGCTCCTGCGCGGGGCCGGGATGCGCCTCGGCTACCGGCAGGCCCTCGGCGCGGAGATGCTCTCGATGCTGGCGAAGTACATCCCGGGCGGGATCTGGACGCCCGCCGCGCGCCTGCTCGTGACCCGGCGCGCGGGGCTGCCGAACGGGCCCGTGCTCATCACCGTGCTCTACGAGGCGGGCCTGTCCGCGATCGCGGGCGTCGTGGTCTTCGCCCTGGCGCTGCCCCTGCAGGACGACGTGCAGCTGCCCGTGCCGGCGTGGTCGATCGCCGCCTTCGCGGTCGTGCTCCTGCTGCTCATGCACCCGCGCGTCGCCCCGAGGGTGTTCGACCGCCTGCTCCGGCGCATCGACGGCAGCGCCGTCCCGCGGCTGCCGCTGCGGACGCTCGGCCTGACGTTCTGCTGGTACCTCCTGACGTGGCTCGTGTCCGGTCTCGCGCTCACGCTGATGGTGCGCGCGGTGGCCGACATCCCGCTGACGAGTGCGCCCTACCTGGGCGGCGTCAGCGCCATCGGCGCGATCGTGGCGGTGCTCGTGGTGTTCGCGCCGTCCGGCCTCGGCGTCCGCGAGGGGGCGACGTACCTGCTGCTCCTGACGGTCGTCGATCCCGCCGGGGCGCTTGTAGTGGTCGCGCTCAACCGGCTCCTGATCACCGCGGTCGAGGTCGTCCTGCTGGCGGCCGTCGGCGGGCTCCGGCGGGGCGCCCGCGTCCGTGACGAGCTCCGCGAGACGTCGCTGCCGACCGCGGGGCTGACGGTGGCGGACGGCCCCGAGCGCTGACGGTCGACCACGACGGACGACCGCGGCGGCCGTCAAGATAGGCGCGCCGACCCGACGTTCGCCGCCGTCCGCCGAGCCGACCGATGCTGACCTTCATCCTCCGTCGCGTGCTGTGGAGCGTCCCGCTGCTCCTCGGCGTGATGCTGTTGACGTTCACGGTGATGCGGGGGGCGGGCGGGAGCCCGTTCCGCCTCGAGTCCGGCGGGCTGCCGCGGTCCCTCGAGCTCCGGCTGAGGTCGTTCTACAACCTCGACGCCTCCTGGCCGGTCGAGTTCGCGACCTACGTCCGGCACGTCGTCTCGTTCGACTTCGGGCCGTCGCTCACGAGCCGCTACACCACGGTCGACGACGTCGTGGAGAGCGGCTTCCGGACCTCCGTCGAACTGGCGGCGCTCGCCGCGCTCGTGGCCGTGCCCCTCGCGCTCGCGCTGGGGCTGACGGCCGCCTGGCATGGTGGGACGCTGCTCGACACCGCCCTGACCGCCGTGGCCACGCTGCTCATGGTCGTGCCGGTGTTCCTGATCGCGAACCTCGCGTCCGACTACGTGACCGACCACTGGGAGCTCGCGCCGCGCGACTGGGGTACCTGGCGGGGGAAGATCGCGCCGGCGGTCGTGCTGGCGCTGTCCCCGGCCGGATACGGGGCACGGCTCGTCCGCGCCGCGGCCGTCGAGACCCTGGAGCAGGACTACGTCCGCACGGCGCGGGCCAAGGGCCTGCGGGGCCCGCGGATCCGCCGCGCCTACTTGCTGCGCAACTC
>CADCWC010000353.1 GCA_902806305.1 uncultured Thermoleophilia bacterium
CCTCCTGCGTGGGCGGAGCGAGAGCCGACGTGTCCTCCTCCCTGGAGACGGTCCGCCGTCCGTCGGCGAGCGCCTCCGGCAGCCTGACCTGTCCGGCACGATCCGCGCGCTCGGCCGTGACCCGCGCTCGCTCTATGGCGGCGACCTCGCCGAGCGCCTGTGCGCTGCGGTCCGGGACGAGGGCGGGCTCCTCGAACCGGGCGACCTGGCGGCGCATCGCGCCGACTGGAGGGAGCCGCTGGAGGCTCCCTTCGCGTCGTGGGTCGTCCAGGAGATGCCGCCGAGCTCGCAGGGCGTCGTGGCGCTGCTCGGCCTGCGGATCATGGAGGCGCTCGGCATCCCCCCGGGGGACGCGCGACGGACCCACGCCTGGGTGGAGGTCGCGCGGCTCTGCATGGCCGTGCGCGACGCGGAGCTCGGCGACCGGCGCCACATGCGGCGGACGCCCGAGGACCTGCTCGCCGCGCCGAACGTGGAATGGCTTGCGGGCCTCCTCGACGCCCGCGCCGTGCGGCGAGCGGCGTGGCTGCGCGCACGGCTCTCCGGCGGTGCGCCGGTCGAGGGCGCGCCGGCCCGCGGCGACACGGTCCACTACGCGGTCGTGGACGCCGGCGGGATGGCCGTCTCCTGCATCCAGAGCGTGTTCGAGGACTTCGGCAGCGGCATCGTCGTGCCGGGAACGGGGATCGTGCTGCACAACCGCGGCGCCGGGTTCCGGGTCGACGTGGACGACCACCCGAACAGCCTCCGCCCCGGCGTGCGCCCGATGCACACCCTCGCCCCCGCCCTCGCGCTGGCCGGAGGGCGCACCGCCGCGGTGCTCGGCTCGATGGGTGGGCACGCCCAGGCGCAGCTGCACCTGCAGCTGCTCGAGGGTCTGGCCGTGGAGGGTCTCGACCCCGCGACGGTCACGGCGCGAGCGCGCTGGTACGTGCCGCCCGGGGCGGACGCCGTGCTGGTCGAGCCCCGCGACGGCCTCGCCGACGGGCTCGAGGTGGCCGGTCAGGACGTGCAGCGGACCGCTCCGTTCGAGCAGTCGATGGGGCACGCGCAGGTCATCGTGGTCGACCATGAGCGCGGCGTGCTGGTGGGGGCCGCCGATCCGCGCAGCGACGGCCTGGCCCTCGGGTACTGACGAGACGAGCACGGAGGCGCAGGTGCAGGTTCGGAGCGAGCTGACGGTGGGGATGGCGCAGATCGCGAGCGCGTCGGGCGACGTCGAGGGGAACCTCGGGCGCCACGTGCGCCTGATCGACGAGGCGCGGGCGCGCGACGTCGACCTGCTCGTGTTCCCGGAGCTCTCGCTGAGCGGGTGCGACGTCCTCGGGCACATGCCGCAGGTCGCCCGGACCCTCGACGACCCGGAGCTCCAGGCCCTCGCCGAGCACAGCCACGACCTGTCGCTCGTCGTGGGCTTCGTGGAGCGGGCCGCGGACGGCGGCTACTACAACGCGCTGGTCTATCTCGAGGGCGGCGTGGCGCGTCACGTCCATCGCAAGGTCTACCTCGTGACCGCCGACGGCATCAGCGAGCGGCGGATCTTCTCCGAGGGTCGGAGCGTCCGCGCGTTCGGGACGCGCTTCGGTCCGCTCGCCATGCTGAACTGCGAGGACGCCTGGCACCTCCCGATGCCGTACCTCGCGGTCATGGACGGCGCGCGCCTGCTGCTGACGTGCGCCGCCACGCCGTACGGGCCGCCGACGCAGCTGCCGAGCGACGAGCTGTGGCTGACGATCAACCGCGCCTACGCGATCGTCCTCGAAGCGGCCAACGTGTTCGTGAACCGCTCCGGCCAGGAGGGCTCCCTGCGGTTCTTCGGCGGCTCCCACGTCGTCGCCGCCACCGGCGAGGTGCTGGTGACCGGCCCTGCCGAGGAGTGCGTCGTCACCCAGCGGATCTCCCTCGACGACGTGCTCGCGCAGCGGTTCGCGGTCAGCTACGTCCGCGACGAGCGTCTGGCCCTGACCGCGCGGGAGCTCGGTCGGCTCCTCGCCAAGGAGCCGCACACGCCGCCGGGCGCGCCCGCCTGACGCTCGCGCCCGGCTCCCGACCCGACACCGGGATGGGCTCCGGCGCGCCGCCTGACGATCCCAGCTCGGCCGGGTCTCAGGCGGCCAGCACCGCGTGCGCGAAGCGGACGGCCAGCGCGCCGTCGCCGACCGCACCGGCCACGCGCTTGGACGCCTCGGCGCGGACGTCGCCGGCGGCGAAGACACCGGGGCGCGTGGTCTCGAGCAGGTGTGGCTCGCGACCCGAGATCGGCCAGCGGAGATGCCCGTCGCAGCGGGCGGCGCCCGCGCCGCAGAGGACATAGCCGGCGGCGTCGAGCGCGAGCATCCCCTGGGCCGCCTCGGTGCACGGGTCGGCTCCGATCATCACGAAGACGGCCGTGCACGGGACGCGCCGCAGGCTCTCGTCACCACGGTCCCGGAGCGTGACCGACGACACCGTCGGGGTGCCCTCGACCGCCGAGACGTCCGTCCCGGTCATGATCTCGATGCGCGGCGAGCGCTCGATGCGGTCGACGAGGTACTGGGACATGGACGACGTCAGCGCCCCGCCGCGGACCACGACACGAACGCTGCGCGCCCGCGACGCGAGGTGGATCGCGGCCTGTCCCGCCGAGTTGCCGCCACCGACGACGATCACGTCCTGGTCACGGCAGCGTTCGGCGTCGGTCGGCATCGCGGCGTGGTACACGCCGGCGTTGCGGAAACGGTCGACGCCGTCGGCCTGCAGCTCCCGCCAGCGGGCTCCCGTGGCCATCACCACCGAGCGCGCGAGGACGTGCTGACCGTCGTCGAGGTCCACGCGAACCAGGTCCTCGGGCCCGTCGGCCAGCTCGACGGCGCGGTGGAAGCTCGAGAGCACCGCGTCGAAGCGACGGGCCTGCAACGTGGCCTTGCGGGTCAGCTCCGTCCCTGAGATCCCGATCGGGAAGCCGAGATAGTTCTCGATGCGCGTGCTGGTCCCGGCCTGGCCGCCCGGGGCCCACGCTTCGGCGACGAACGTCCGCAACCCCTCGGAGCCGCCGTAGACGGCCGCCGCCAGCCCGGCCGGACCGGCGCCCAGCACGGCGAGGTCAAAACGCTGTCCGTCGACGTCGGCGCGCAACCGCAGCGACCGGGCCACCTGGGCTGCGGACGGGTTGCGCATCACCTGGGTGGCGTGCACGAGCACCGGCGTCTCCGAGCTCGGAATCCCGAGGCGATCGAGCAGCTCGGCGCTCTCGGAGTCCGTGTCCACGTCGTACCAGCGCACGGGCAGGAGGTTGCGCTCGAGGAGGTCGCGTACCTCGAACGCCCGACGCGAGCCGCGTCGGGCGATCAGACGCATGACGCCGTACCCCTCGGTCTCGTGCCAGACCCGCCGCGCCATGAGCGTCCGGAAGACGAGCTCGCCGAACTCCGGCCACCGCGCGACCATGTCGCGAAGCCCGGCTCGTTCGAACGCGATGACCTCCGTCGGCTCGACGGCCACGCAGGCGCTCATCGTCGGCTCCCCGGTGAAGGCGGCGATGTCGCCGATGAACGTGCGGCCGTCGGCCTCCGCGATGTAGACGTCCTTCCCCGGTCTCCGGTCGACGAACTCGACGAGGCCGCGCTCGATGACGTAGAACGGCGCGTCGCGGACGGCGTGCTCGTAGAGGACCTCGCCCGGCGCGAACGTCCGCCGCTCGCCCTGCCCGGCGAGCCACTGCAGCTTCGTCTCCGAGAGCCGTGGGAACAGGAGCTCGTCGCCGAGATCCGGGAACGGCGTGCTCCGGACTACGTGCGTCGCCGCCACGCACGGGATCGTATCGGTCGGCGGACGGGTGCGATCACACGGCGCGTCTCGTGCCGGCAGCACGACCCCGTGCGGCAGGTCGGCGACGCGTTGACGCAGCCGGGCCGTCGGACGAAGATGCGGGCCCTCCGATCGACGCGCAGAGAGGGGCACCCGCATGTCGTTCCGCTTCGGCGATCTCCACCGCGACGAGTACGCGCGCGACGGGTTGACGGTGCTGCGCGGCATCATCCCGCCCGCCCTCGTCGAGGATCTCCGCCGCGAGGCGGAGACCGCCCGCGTCCTGGCCCGGCGCGAGCACGGTCCGGACGCCCAGCGCCTGCAGCCGGTCTTCCGGTACGAGGAGCTCGACCAGGCGGTCTTCCGTGCGTTCGTGGAGCTGCCTGCGCTGCACGAGGTCGTGAAGGGCATCTTCGGCGAGGACCGCGAGGAAGGAGGGGTCCTCGGCGTGCTGTTCGAGCCGGCCGAGAAGCCGTGGGCCACCGGCTGGCATCGGGACATCTTCTTCTTCGAGCGGCCCTTCCTGTCGCGCGAGCACCTGCTCGCGCACGTCGGCGACCTCCGGATGTTCAACCAGTTCAACGCCGCCCTGTACGACGATCACTCGCTGTGGGTCGTCCCCGGAAGCCATGCCCGCCTGTCGACCGCGACGGAGGAGGAGCTGTTCCCGGTCCGCGCCGCGGCGGACGCGGCGCTGGCGCCCGGCCTCGAGGGCGCCGCCACGAACGCCGAGCGCGAGCGTCGTCTCCTCGACTACGTGCGTCGCATGCCAGGCGCGACCAACGTCGTCCTCAACGCCGGCGACATCGCCTTCTACCGCAACGTCGCCTGGCACCTCGGCACCTACGTGCCGTACGTCAAGCGCGCCACGCTCCACTCCGGGTTCTACGGCGAGCAGGACCGCGCGTGGACCGAGGCCGCGTTCGCGTACGCCAAGGACTGAGCGCCTCACCGCCCGTCGGACCGGTC
>CADCWC010000354.1 GCA_902806305.1 uncultured Thermoleophilia bacterium
TTGTGTGCGGCTCCGGCGGGAGCGGTGATCGTGGACGCTGGCCCAGACTGACCGGCAGGTTGTACTCCATGGGCGCGAGATCGTTCGGACCGTCCGGATGGAACAGGGATGCGAGGTATTGGAGCTGCCCCCGTCCCGGACCCTGCTCGAACATGCCGCCGCCGTATGCGCGCACACGCTGCGCCTCGCAGTAGTCGTAGGTGTCGAACAGGCGGCGGACGCTGCCGAAGCGCGCGGGCTTGATGTTCAGCAGGCGAGGACGCCAAGGCAAGGCCTCGATGTCGTCCACCGAGCAGATCGGCACGTCCCAGGTGATCCGGTCTCGGTACCGGTCGAGCAGTGCGAATGTGTCGTCGGTCACGGCGGGGTCCTCGATCCATGCCTCCGGCAGGGCCGCGAACACGCGACGGTAAAGGTCGGGGTCCGGCTCCATGGCCACGGTCGCGTTGGTGTAGAGCCCCTTCATGTCGACCACGTCGACGCCGGCGAGCGATGCGAGCTCCGCGAGCATCGCCCCATCCCAGCTCGGGACGGGATCGAGCTTGAACCGAAGCGACCGGTCCTGCCGGAGCAGTGCCCGAAGCGAGCGAAGAGCGCCGGCATCCGGGATCCGCGTCGACACGACGAATCTGACCGGCTGAGCTGCTCGACCGACGGCGTCCTGGAGTGAGAGGTCGCTCTGTCGGAGGGCGAGGTCGAGCGCCGCGCTCTCGAACGCCCACCGGCGGTAGTCGCGGGCGCTCTCGCGGATCGGCTCGACCGGGAAGAGGTCCGCCAGACCCAGCAGCGTGGAGAACTCGTCGAGCGTGCGCTGCCCGCGCAGCCACGAGAGGTCGCCCGCGCGGCGGAGCTGCTCTATCTGATCGACCTGATCCCATGTGATGTCCTCGCCCTCGCCCTCGTGGCCGCCTCCGGTGAGCCGGACCACGATCGAGACCTTGGTGAATCCGCTCGTGGTGTCGCGCACCAGCGGCACGAGCTCGCACCGATCGATCCGCAGGGGCAGCTCGGCGACGCGCGCGTAGGTGGCGTCGAAGCTCCGCGTGGGGGAGTCACCGCCGTCCGCGGGAGAAGCCTCGGATTCGCGCAGCGACACGAGGGGCGACGTCAGCTCGGGCCGTGGAGCGCGACGTTCCGCCGTGACCGACGCCCCGTATCAGGGACGCGTGCGGGGCTGGAGCGGTAGGCGTCGATCCGCACATCGGGCACGCCGCGAGCGTACCGGCTTTCGGCCCGGAACTCAGCTGATCGGGGCCGCGGCCCATCCCACTCTGTTAGCGTCCGCCCATGGCGACCCGGCGAGTGCTGCTCCTCATCGCCGACATCGGGGGCTACACCGAGTACATGCAGTTCCACCGCAGCGTGCTCGGCCACGCGGAGGCGGCCACGCGACGGATGCTCGACAAGGTCGTCAAAGCGGCGCGGGACTTCGACCTGATCGAGATCGAAGGCGACGCGGCCTTCCTCTCGCGCGAGATCGACGGGTCGGACGGAACCGAGAGCCTCGCCACGGTGATGCAGGCGGCGGTTGCCATGCACCGCGCCTTCCACGAGCAGCGTCGGCTGGTCCAGCTGAACATGTGCCCGTGCGGGAGTTGCACGCAGACGAGCGAGTTGAAGCTGAAGTTCGTCGCGCACGTAGGAGAGGTCGCGACCCAGACGATCAAGCGCCGGCGAAAGCTCGTCGGCGTGGACGTGATCTACGTACATCGCCTGCTCAAGAATCCGATCGACACGGCCGAGTACGTCCTCGTCTCCGAGGAGCTCTACCGCCCGGGCGACGACGCCGCATCCCACCCGGTGATGGAGGAGGTCATGCAGGACCTCGAGGGCATCGGACGGGTCCGCACCCACTTCCTCGACATCGAGGACATCGCCGCGCCGCTCGCCTCGCTGCCGGATCCGTCATGGCCGCGGCGCATCGGCGGCACGGTGGGCATGGTCGGCCTCGGCCTGCCGCACATCCTCCGCCGCCGACCAGCTACGGCCTCAGCTCGCTGACCCGTCGCGGGTCCCGGCCGGGCCGGCGCCGTCGCTCGTCTCCGTGAGGCGCTCGGAGTCACGCGTGGCGACCAGGGCGACGACCGCCTGCCCCGCGGTCGCGCTCACGGGGTACCCGGTCACGGCGTACAAGAAGGCGGGGCGCGGCAGGACGCTCACAAGCAGCGGTCCGTCCCCGGTGGCACGGATCGTCGCCGTGCGCGGTCGATCGCCCAGCAGGGCGATCTCGCCGAACCCGTCGCCGCGCCCGAGCGTGTTCACGACGCGTCCGTCGCGAACCACCTCCGCGCGACCGGACTCGACCACGTAGAACCGGTCGCCGGCCTCACCCTGCTCGAAGACCAGCTGTCGTGGCGCGAATTCGGCGTGCTCGAGACTGGCGCCGAGCTGCTCGATGGTCGTCGCCGGGAGCACTCCGAGCATCGGCACCGCCCGTAGGATCTCGATGTCCGCGTCGCGGATGCGCAGGTGGCCGTCCAGCCGGCCGAGCGCCGGCCAGCTGGCGGCCACGGCCGCCGGCGCCAGGAGGCCGACCATGACGAGTGCGAGGCGAGGGCCGAGGGCCTCGATGACGAGCGGCGCGAGCAGGCCGCCGAGCGCGACCCCGAGCGTCAGGATCGCCTCGAAGCCGGCGAACATGCGCGCGAGGACGGTCTCGTCGGTCAGCCGGGCCAGCACCGTGAAGCCGCCGACGTCGATCAGCGCGTTGCCGACGCCGACGAGACCGAGCAGAAGGATCGCCGCCGCCTGCTCGGGAAGCACGCCGATCAGCGTCAGCGGCGCGCCGAACAGCGCGATCCCGATCCCGAACCAGGTGGCGAGGCCACCGCGCCGGACCAGCGTGAAGGCGAAGGCCGAGCCGAGCAGGCCGCCGGCGCCAATGGCCGCGTTCAGGACCCCGACGCCGGGATCGCCGGTGTCGAGCAGGTCGATCGCGACGACCACGGCGAACACGGTCAGGCACCCGCGCGTGAACGTCTGCACGAAGCCGAGTCCCGTGATCAGCGACAGCGTGCGATCGGCCGCAATGGTCGCGAAGCCCTGGACGACGTTGCGGGCGGCGGACCCCCGCACGGCATCCGCGCGCGGCGGGGCGTCGTAGGGAAGCGCGACCACCACCAGTCCCGCGACGAGCGACGCCGCAGCACACACGGCGAAGACCGTGGCGGGTCCGCTCGCGGCGAGGAGCGCGGCCGCGGTGACCGGACCGGCCAGTGTCGAGAGCGAGTCCAGCATGCCACGCACCGCGTTCGCACTCGTCAGGTCCTCCGGGGACTTGGCGAGGGCGGGAAGCAGGGCCGAATGCGCCGGCCGGTACACCGTCACGGCGACCGTGGCGACAACCGCGAACCCGTAGGTCGCGGCCGTCGGGCCGCCGGTCGCCGTCACCGCCGCCGCGCCCGCCAGCATCGCGGCGCGGACGACTCCGATGCCGGTCAGCACCCGCTCACGACGAACCCGGTCGGCCATCGTGGCGAGGAACGGCGCCAGGAGCGCGGCGGTCGCCATGCGGGCGGCGGTGACGATGCCGACCGCGGCGACGCCGCCTTCGCGGAACGCCACGACCGCAAGCGCGACCATGAACGCGCTCTCGCCCGCCCACATCGCGGCGAACGACATCTGCGCGCGGCGGAGCGGTCCGCTGTACACCGCGCCGAGCGCGCTCACGCCGGAGCGTCGTCTTCGCGAGAAGCGTGGCAGCACGAGGCGACTATTGCAGGGAACCGGAGGCGTCCGCCGGCAGTGTCGCCTCAGGCCGGTCCTCGTGGAACCCCTCGGTCGCTCACCGCGACGATCAGTGCCCCGTCCCAGCTCCTCGCCGGTGCACGACGGCCACCACGATCGCGCCGACGACGAGCCCCAGGACGGCCGAGGCGGCGGTGTTGGCCAGCCAGGCGGCAACACCGCCCACCGCTCCCAGCGCACCGTGGACGACCTCCTCGATGTGATGGACGAAGTCGTAGAGCGCCGAGAAGCCGAGGTCGTCGAGGCCGACGAGCAGGATGTGCCCGCCCACCCAGAGCATGGCCGCGATGCCGACGGTGGACAGGACCGAGAGCACGATCGGCATCGCCCGGACCAGCCCGCGTCCCAGCGCGCTCACCGGCCCGGAGCCCCGGCCCGCCAGCTTCAGCCCCGCGTCGTCCATCTTGACGATCAGCGCGACCACGCCGTACACGAGCACCGTGATGGCCACGGCGACCACCAGCAGGATGATCGCGCGGGACCAGAAGCCCTCCGACGCGACCTCGTTGAGCGCGATGACCATGATCTCCGCGGACAGGATGAAGTCGGTCCGCACGGCGCCCGCGACGACCTTCTTCTCCCGGCCGGCCGGGTCGGCGGCCGCGTCGTCCTTGGCCTCCTCCGCGGCGGGGTGGTGCCCGGAGACCAGCTCCCAGATCTTCTCCGCGCCCTCGTAGCAGAGGTACGTGCCGCCCAGCATGAGGATGGGCGTGAGCAGCCACGGCGCGAACTGGCTCAGCAGCAGCGCGGCCGGCAGGATGAACAGCAGCTTGTTGCGCAGCGACCCCACCGCGATGCGGCGGATGATCGGGAGCTCGCGCTCCGCGGCCAGGCCCTGCACGTACTGCGGGGTGACGGCGGTGTCGTCGACGACCACGCCCGCGGCCTTGGCGCTGGCGCGCCCCGGTGCAAGGGCGACGTCGTCCACCGAGGCCGCGGCGGCCCGGGCCAGGACGGCCACGTCGTCGAGCAGCGCGACCAGCCCG
>CADCWC010000355.1 GCA_902806305.1 uncultured Thermoleophilia bacterium
CGGGCTTCTGACCTGCCCACTGGGCGCGGGCCGCCTCGGCCAGCGCAGCCTCCATCGTCCGGACCGCCTCGCGGTAGACGTCCTTGGGCGCGCGGGTGGGAGCGGGGTCGGACACCCGCGCATGATACCGACGGCGTGTCGGGCGACCGAGTCCTCCGGCGGTCGCGGGTCGCGCCGGCCCTCCGGTATGGTCATCGCCTCCCCACCAGGCGACGCGGAGGACAGGAAGTGGCGGCCACGGAGACGACGTTCGACGCGACCCGGGTCATCGCCGACCTGGAGGGGCTCGCCGCGCTGACGGGGGGTCCGGACGGCGCTCGCCGGCTGTGCTGGACCGACGAGTGGGTCCGCGCCCGTGGCTTCCTGCGCGAGCGGCTCGCGGAGCTGCCCGTGACCGTCGACGTCGACGAGGCCGGGAACCTCTGGGCCGTGCTCGAGGGCGACCGTCCCGAGACGCTCGTCGTCGGCTCGCACGTCGACTCCGTCCCGAACGGCGGCTGGCTCGACGGGGCCCTGGGCGTGATGGCGGCGCTCGAGGTGCTGCGCTCGATCGTCGCCGGCGGCCGGCCGCCGTGCACGGTGGCGCTCGTGGACTGGGCCGACGAGGAGGGCGCGCGCTTCGGCCGCAGCCTCTTCGGCTCCTCGGCCGCGGCCGGAACGCTCGACCCGGACAGCGTGCGCGACCTCCGCGACGCCGGCGGCGAGCGCCTGGAGGACGTGGTGGCCCGACACGGGGTCGACCTCGACCGGGCCGGCCAGGCGCGCTCGCGCCTGGCGCACGTCCGCGCCTACCTCGAGCTGCACATCGAGCAGGGGCCGGTGCTCGAGAGCGAGGGCCTGGCCGTCGGCGCGGTGCTCGGGACGTTCGGCGTCGAGCGCCATCGGGCGACGTTCGCCGGCCAGGCGGCCCATGCGGGATCGACGCCGATCAACCACCGCCGCGACTCGTTCCTCGCCGCGTCGCGATTCGCGCTCGACCTCCGCACCGTGGCGCTCGCGCACGAGGGCGGCGTCTGCACCGTCGGCCGCGCCGACCTGACGCCCGGCGTGGTGACGGCCATCCCGGGCCGGACCGAGCTGCTCATCGACCAACGCCACCTCGACGCCGACCACCTGGCGGCGATGCTCGCGGAGGCGAAGGCCGCCTCCGAGCGGGCGGCGGAGGCCGAGGGCTGCACCGTCGAGTGGGAGCGGATCTGGCAGATCGAGCCGATTCCCTTCGACGACCGCCTGATCGCTGAGGCCCGTGAGGCCGTCACGGAGGTGGCCGGGACCGATCGCGCGCTGCCGAGCGGTCCGCTGCACGACGCGGCCGAGATGGCGCGTCTCGTGCCGACGGTCATGCTGTTCTCGTCCTCGACGAACGGCCTCAGCCACACGAAGGAGGAGGACACGCCGCGCGAGCACCTGGAGCAGGCCGCCCGCGCCTTCGGGATCACGGCGGGACGGGCGATGGAGCTCGTCGTCGAGGGCGCGTGACCGCGACGTCTGCGGACCTCGACGAACGGGATGTGGCGGAGCCCTTCGCCTACCTCACCACCACGGGTCGGACGTCCGGCCTGCCCCGCACCATCGAGATCTGGTTCGCCCTCGACGGCGCGACGCTGTACCTGCTCGCGGGCGGCCGCGAGCGGGCGCAGTGGGTCCGGAACCTGCAGCGCGACCCGCGCGTCACGGTCCGCCTCCGCGATCGTGAGCTGCGGGGCCGGGCACGCGTGCTCGCGCCGGGCGAGGACGACGACGCGACGGCTCGGCGGCTGCTCGTCGAGAAGTACGGCCAGGGGCGCGACCTGTCCCGCTGGGGTCGGTCCGCGCTCCCCGTGGCGGTCGACCTCAGCCGCGGCTGACGTCGAACGGCCGCCGCGGCTTCTGGGCGGACCGGCGGCTCAGCAGGCCGAGAATCGGGAAGCTGAAGGGCAGTGACGAGAGGAGGATGATGGAGGCGGTGGTCATGCCGTCACCATCCCGCGGCCGCGGACGCCCGGCAGGCGTGCCGCCCTGCCTCTTCAGGTGTGGAACTCGGACGGGCGGGGTGCGGTCGACCCACCCGTCCCGATGGAGCCTGCCCGTCGCGCGGGCGGCCTACCTCCCGGCGCCGAGCCGGGCCACGATCTCGGCCCGTCGTGCGCCGACCTCCTCTCTGGCGCCCGCGGTGGCGCCGAGATCGGCGAGCAGGCCGTCACGCAGCCCGTAGACGACGCCGTGGACGAGCAGCCGCTGCCCGCGGTCCCACGCCTCCTGCACGATCGTGGTGCGACAGACGTTCGTGACCTGCTCGACCACGTTCAGCCGGCAGAGCAGGTCCGCGCGCTCCTCAGGGGGCACCGACTCGAGCAGGGCGGCGTGCTCGTGGGCGACGTCCTGGACGTGGCGGAGCCAGTTGTCGATCAGGCCGTGCCGCCGACCGTCGAGGGCCGCCAGCACGCCGCCGCACCCGAGGTGCCCGCAGACGACCACGTGCCCGACGCGGAGGACCTCGACCGCGTACTGCAGCACGGACAGGCAGTTGAGGTCGGAGTGCACGACGAGGTTCGCGACGTTGCGGTGGACGAAGACCTCACCCGGGTCGGTCCCCGTGATCTCGTTGGCCGGGACGCGGCTGTCCGAGCAGCCGATCCAGAGGTAGCGCGGCGCCTGCTGGGCCGCCAGGCGCGTGAAGAACCCGGGGTCGCGCGTCGCGACCTCCGCGGCCCAGGCGCGGTTGCCATGGAGCAGGTCCTCGAGCGACACGCCGCGATCGTCCCCGTGCCCCGCCTCAGAGACCGGCGGGCCGGCCGTCGAGACGGCGGGCGACGCGGGCTCCGAGCCAGACGATGCCGGCCACGATCAGCGCGACGACGAGAAGGAACGGCACGTCGCCCGCCCGCAGGCGCGACTCGCCGGCCTCCGGCTCGGGCGCGATCGCAGCCACCATGACGACGACCACGGCGAGCACGGCGGCCCACCACCACGGTCGGCCGAGGCGGACCGACAGGAATCCGAAGCCGAACGGAACGGCGGTCACGGCGATCAGGAGGCCGAGTTCGGCTGCGTTCACGCGCTGACTGCCGAGAACTGGGGAATGATCTTCTCCCCGTACTCGCGCAGCGTGCCCTCCTGGTCGTCCGTCATCAGGTAGATGTTCCACTGCGTGACGCCGAGCTCCGCGAGTGTGCGGAGCTTGGCCACGTGGTCCTCGGGCGTGCCGAGGATGCAGAAGCGGTCGCACGTCTCGTCGTCGACGAACTCGCCGTGCTTCGCGCCCTTGCGGCTGTGCTCCGAGTAGTCGTAGAACTTCCGACGCTCCAGATAGCTCGTGAGGCTCGGCGGCAGCGTCGCCGGGTCGTACTTCGAGAGCAGGTCGACGACGTGGTTCGAGACCATGGCCGGGAACCAGCGGACCTGATCGCGGGCGCTCGCCATGTCACCCGAGACGACGGCCGGCGCGCAGACGATCGGCTCGAGGGCGTCCGGGTCGCGGCCCGCCTCGTCCGCGGCCCGTCGCGCGCGGGTCATGGTCCAGTCGATGATGTCCGGGTCGGCGAGCTGGATGATGACGCCGTCGCCGTGGCGTCCGGCGATGCCGAGGACCTTGGGGCCGTAGCCCGCCACGTACATCGGGATCTCCGGACGGCCCTTGGCCCAGAGCAGCTCGAGCTCCTTGTCGTTCCAGGTCACCGGCCGGCCGTTCATGAGCTCGCGGATCATCGCCACGCCGCGCTCGAACTCGGCCACCGGGACGGGCTTGTAGCCGATCGTCCGGCGGGCCGAGTCGCCGCGGCCGATGCCCATCACCATCCGGCCGCCGGAGATGTCCTGGAGCGTGGCGAAGGCCGACGCGGTCACCGTCGGCTCGCGCGTGCCGGTGTTCGTGACGCAGAGGCCGAGCTTCAGCCGCTCCGTGGCCAGGGCGGCGGCCGTCAGGAACGGGTACGGCTCCTGCCAGAGCAGATGCGAGTCGTACGTCCAGCCGTACTCGAACCCCTGCCGCTCCGCGAGCTGCAGGAGCTCCACGAAGCGCGTGTAGGGCGGGTCGGGCAGCACGGTGACGCCGAACTTCATGGGACCTCCGCTCGCGACGGTGGAGAGGCGAGGAGCGTACCAGCGGCACCCGGGCCGAGGAATCCCGCCTCGGGTCAGGCAGAGTGCACCCGATGGGCCACGTCGACGTCTCCCACGTCCACCATCTGCTCCCCGACGGCACGGTCCTCCTCTACGACGTCTCGTTCCGCGTCGGCGACGGCTCGAAGACGGCGCTGCTCGGCGCGAACGGCGCGGGCAAGACGACCCTGCTCCGACTCGTGGCCGGTGACGACACGCCGGCGGAGGGCACCGTCGTCTCGAGCGGCGGCGTCGGCGTCATGCGGCAGTTCATCGGCACGGTGCGGGACGGGACGACCGTGCGCTCCCTGCTGACGTCGCTGGCGCCGCCCCTCGTGCGGCGCGCCGCCGAGGCGCTCGCCGCCGCCGAGCAGCAGGTCGGCGCCCGCGGCGGCGAGCGGGCCCAGCTGCGCTACGCCCAGGCGATCGCCGACTGGGGCGACGCGGGCGGGTGGGAGGCCGAGACGCTGTGGGAGACGTGCTGCCGCGAGGCGCTCCGGCTGCCGTTCAGCCAGGCGGCGACCCGCCCGGTGGCCACGCTCTCGGGCGGGGAGCAGAAGCGCCTGGCCCTCGAGGCACTGCTGCGCGGTCCGGACGTGGTCCTGCTCCTGGACG
>CADCWC010000356.1 GCA_902806305.1 uncultured Thermoleophilia bacterium
GGACGGCCTGGCGGTACCCGCCGACGGCGACCCGGCCGAGGTGGCGGTGGCCCGCGAGACGATCCGACTCGCGTTCGTGGCGGCCCTGCAGCACCTGCCGCCACGCCAGCGCGCGGTCCTGATCCTGTGCGAGGTCCTGCGCTGGAAGGCCGCCGAGGTGGCCGAGCTGCTCGAGACGAGCGTCGCCTCGGTCAACAGCGCCCTCCAGCGGGCGCGGGCGACCCTGGAGGCGAGCGAGCTCACCGCGGCCGACACCCCGTCGTCGGCCGAGGGCGCCGATCCGGACCTGCTCGCGCGCTACGTCGAGGCGTTCGAGCGCTACGACATGGACGCGTTGACGGCGCTGATCCATGACGACGCGACACAGTCGATGCCGCCGTTCGAGCTCTGGCTGCGCGGCCGCGACGACATCTTCCGGTTCTGGCTCGGGCACGGCGCCGGCTGCCGCGGCTCGCGGGTCATCCCCACGGTGGCCGCGAACGGGGCGCCCGCGTTCGCCCAGTACAAGCCGAGCGCGACGGGCTCCGGCTTCGACCCGTGGGCGCTCCAGGTGCTCCGACTCTCGGGCGGCCGCATCGCCGAGCTGACGTTCTTCCTCGACACCGCGCGGGTGTTCCCGCTGTTCGGCATGCCGCTGCGGCTGCCGGCGTAGCCGAGCCGGCCTGGACGGCCCACGAGCGCTCGACGAACCGTGACGCTCGCGCCGGGTGACGACGCCGGGCCGGGCGTCAGCCCGGCAGGACGTCCTGGAGTCCCATGAACGCCAGGAGGTCGAGCAGCTCGCCGGAGGCCTGCCGCAGCCGGATCTGACAGCCCCGGCGCCGAGCTGCGAGCTGCAGGCGGGCCAGCGCGTCGACCGTGACGGCGTCCGACCCGACCCCCGCCACGTCGCACAGCAGCACCTCGCCCTCGTGTCGGTCGAGGAGCGCACAGACGCGCGTGCAGAGGCCGGGCAGGTCCCCACGTTCGATCGGGCCGGCGATGGCGAAGACGGTCGGGCGCGGGGCGGGGGCGGCCATCGCGACAAGGACGCTCCGCCGCGTCGGAACTCATCGGTGACGCGCGCGGACGCGGGCCCGATGAGTTTCGCCGACCGGGGCGGTCCCACCTCTCGACACCGCCTGTACGGACTCGCGTGACCGAGGGAGAACCACCGTGACCATGACCCATCGCAGCCGCTGGCTCGCCCTTCTCGTCCTCTGCCTCGGCGACCTCATGATCGTGCTCGACACGACGATCGTGAACGTCGCGCTGCCGTCGATCCGGTCCGATCTCGGCTTCTCGGAGACGTCGCTCGCCTGGGTCGTGAACGCCTACGTGCTGACCTTCGGCGGCTTCCTGCTGCTCGGCGGGCGGCTCGGCGACCTCTACGGGCAGCGGCGGCTGTTCCTGCTCGGCATCGCGCTCTTCACCGCCGCCTCGCTGGCCTGCGGGATCGCGTCGTCCCAGGCGTTCCTGATCGGGGCGCGGGCCGTGCAGGGCGTCGGCGGCGCCGTCGTCGGCGTGGTGGCGCTGTCGCTGACGATGACGCTGTTCACCGAGCCCGCCGAGCGGGCCAAGGCGATGGGCGTGATCGGCTTCGTGGCGGCGGGTGGCGGGAGCATCGGCGTGCTGCTCGGCGGCGTCCTGACCGACCTGCTCGACTGGCACTGGATCTTCCTCGTCAATCTCCCGGTCGGGGCCGTGGTCGTGCTGCTCTCCGTCGCGCTCCTCCCCGAGGACGGCGGCCAGGCGGCGGTCGGTCGGCTCGACGTGGCCGGCGCCGTGACCGTGACCACCGCCTCGATGCTGGCGGTCTACGCGATCGTCGGCGGCAACGACGCCGGCTGGACGTCGGCCCGGACGCTCGGCCTGCTGGCCGTGGCGGGGGCGCTGCTCGCGGCGTTCCTGGCGATCGAGTCGCGGACGGTTGCGCCGCTCGTGCCGCTCGGGCTCTTCCGTCGACGGAACCTCGCGACCGCGAACGTCGTCGGCGTGCTCTGGGCCGCGGCCATGTTCGCCTGGTTCTTCCTGTCGGCGCTCTACCTGCAGCTGGTGCTCGGCTACAGCCCGCTCGAGGTCGGCCTCGCGTTCCTGCCCGCCAACCTGATCATGGCCGCGTTCTCGGTCGGGCTCTCGGCACGGCTCGTCCTGCGGTTCGGGATCAAGCCGCCGCTCGTCGTCGGCCTCTCGGTCGCGGCGCTCGGACTGCTGCTCTTCGCCCGCGCACCGGTGGACGGCACGTTCGTGGTCGACGTCCTGCCGAGCATGCTCCTGCTCGGGCTCGGCGCCGGCACGGCGTTCAACCCGGTGCTGCTCGCGGCGATGAGCGACGTCGATCCGAGCGACGCGGGCCTGGCCTCGGGCGTGGTCAACACCGCCTTCATGATGGGCGGCGCGCTCGGGCTCGCGGTCCTGGCCAGCCTGGCGGCCTCACGGACGGACGCCCTCGCGGGCGCGGGCGACGACCCGCTCGCCGCGCTCGTCGCCGGCTACCACGTGGCCTTCCTCGTCGGCGCCGTGTTCGCGGCCGGGGCGGCCGTCGTCGGCGGCCTTCTGCTTCGCACCGGGTCGCCCGTCGGCGCGGCCGACGAGCACGCGCCGGTCGCGGCACCTGCCGCTGAGACGGCGTGCCTCTAGACCTGTTCGACCATCCGCAACGACAAGGAGCGACCGATGTTCGGTGACACGAGGGCCTTCTCCAGCTTCTCCGTGGACGACGTGCCCACGGCCAGGCGGTTCTACGGCGAGACGCTCGGTCTCACCGTCTCCGACGAGGCGATGGGGACGCTCGGGCTGCACCTCGGCGGTGACGGCGGGGTCGTCTTCGTCTACCCCAAGGGACCGGACCACAGCCCCGCGTCGTTCACGGTGCTGAACTTCGTCGTGGACGACGTCGACCAGGCCGTCGACCGGCTGGCGGCGGCGGGCGTGCGGTTCGAGCACTACACCGGCGACGTGGGGACCGACGAGAAGGGCATCTTCCGCGGCGAGGGCCCGACCATCGCGTGGTTCAAGGACCCCGCCGGCAACGTGATCTCGGTGCTGTCCACGGACTGACGCGATCGGTCAGGCCCGACCCGGAGCGAGGACCGCCAGACCCGCCGCAGCGGCCGCCGTCCCCTGCCGGACGTCGTAGGTCAGGAAGTGTCCGGCCCCGAGATCCAAGGCCGAGACGACGTGAATCGCGTCAGCGCTCCGCAGGAACGCGCCGGGCAGTCGCCCGGCCCGGCGCAGCAGCGGTGCGTCCAGGGCCAGAAGCTCGAGGCGATCGAGGAGGAGGTCGACTGCGCTCGCCACGACGCCGGCCCGCGACGCGCTGCGCGCCAGCTCGGTGAGTGTGAGCTCAGAGGACGCGAACACCGGCGCCCGAGCGGCGACGTGCTCGGCCAACGCGGCGCTCTCAGGCTCCTCCACGAGCAGCTTGAGCAGCGCCGACGTATCCGCGTACACGAGACTCCCGGCCGGGAACGCCTCCGTCGGCGTCAACGGCCGTCCCGATCATCGGCCAGGATCTCCTCCGTGCTCACGGCGGGCGCGATGCGTGGCGGGAGCACGGCGAGGTCGAGGGCAGCGGCCGCCGGACGGAGTCGTCCGGCCAGGACGAGCTCGTCCCGGACCGTGCGCGGAACCGGACTGAGGATCGCCGCCGGGACGCCGCCGTTCGTGATGAGCAGCGTCTCCCCGGCCGCGACCCGGCGGAGGATCGCCCCGCTCGAGTTGCGCATCTCCCGCTGACTGATGGTGTCCATCGCTCCTCCCCGTGAGCCGTAGCACACTGTAGCACCTATGCTGGTTCAGCGGTCCGGCTCGACCGTGATCTCCAGGCTCGTGTGCCGTCGTTCGCCCGGCTCGAGGACCGGCAGCCGGCCCTCCGCGCGGTCGTGGGCCCGCCCGAGGACCGAGCAGTTCGCGGGCTCGAGGCCGAGCGCGTAGACGCCGGGCGCGGGGTGGACCCACTGGTGGACGCGCGGGAGCGTCGTGGCGTCCCAGCGCAGCGTCAACGTCAGGCCGCGCGCGTGGCTCCGGACGACGACCGTCCCAAGCCCGTCCGCGTCGGGCGTGAGCTCGTGCTCCCAGACGCGCTCCGGCGCGACCGTCGGGTGGGGCGCCTCGTCCCACGGCTCCCCGGCCGCGGCCTCGGGGTCGCGGGCGAGCGTCCGTCCGTGCCGCGCGACGACGAGGGAGGAGCCGGGAGCCCAGAGCGCCGGGCCGACGTTGACGTGGTAGAGGAGCGGGGCCGGCTCGGGCGTCGCGCCGAGGTTCGTCGTCACATCGGCGAGCCGGACCCGTCCCCGGCCGAGCCAGGTCGTCCACGTGCGCTGGACCTCGAGCGTCGGGCCGAGCGCGGCTCCTTCCCGGACGACGCCGCGGACGCGGAGTGCCGGGCCGTCGTCCTGCACCCGCTCCGTGGAGACCACGCGGGCCCGCTGGTGTGAGTAGGCGCCGTGCAGGCCGTGTCCCTCGGAGGGCGCCCCCACGTTGCGGAGTCCGCAGGTCGTGACGAGACCGCCGCCGAAGGCGCTCGCCCAGTCCTCGTCGCGCGGCTCGGACAGCGGCCGGATCTCACCGACCGCCGAGAGCCAGTGGAGCGGCAGCCCGCCGTACCAGGCGCCGCCCAGGTCGAGCCCGCGGTCGGGAAGCAGGCGGAGGTCGATCCCTCCGAGGACCCGCAGGTCGAGCGCCCGAGTGCCGGTGGCCGGCCCGTCGGC